>NZ_JAHREU010000058.1:4529-51493 GCF_020883145.1 Microcoleus sp. CAWBG27 | reverse complement strand
CCCAAAGCCTCATTCTACCGTTAATATTTCACAGAGGCTGGAACCCAGAACCCCCATTCTACCGTTGGTCATTGAAAACTGTCCGGACTATTGTTATTCCGATATTTACATAACCGGGATGCTCCCATCGACTAATCTCGTCAATTTTCCCAGATTTACAACTAACGGCCCAACAAATCTTTGCAGGAAGTGGCTCTTCTAACTATAACAGTTTGTAGTCAGGACTTCAGTCCTTCTTCTCTAGATGCGGACTGAAGTCCTCACTACAAACCAATTTTTTCGTCAAGATATTCAAACACGATATAAGTAGTAGGGTGCGTCAGCCAATTCTCTATCCCCGCCTAAAAATTATGCTCCTCGCTGACGCACCCTACAATATCTAACTATTTTTGCAAGAAGTCTACTAATAACTAATAACCAATGACTAATGACTAATGACTAATTCCCAAATGGCGGTAAATCGAGTAACTGGTTTTTAGAAGGTGGAAGCTGGGCGGGATTCCGGCCAGTTTGCGCGGGATTTTGGCGGATTTCGATCGCAGTTTCGCCAGGATTTGCGGTGCGAGTAGGGACTATTTCTAGAGAATAGGCTGGTGATTGTTCCATTTTTGTAGTAGGAACAGTTTGTGCTTTGGTGAGCAAGTCAACGGCGTCTGCTAGGGCGGTGGTTAAATTTCTGCTAGTTTCGGCGTGACGGGCTTCTTCTTGTTTGAGGGCTTGAGTCAGTTGTTTGATTTGTTCGATCGCCCGATCGCGCTCTTCGAGAACTTCTGCTAACTTAGTTTTAAGTTCCCCAACTGTATGCAGTTGTTCAACCTCATTCTGGCGTGCAACTCCAGCTTCGTCACCTTCGGGCGCAATCGGGGAGAAAGTTTGAAATTCCTGTATCTGTGCTTCCAAAGCATCGATAGTTTGCTGAGTTAACTTAGCATCATTCCGTCGCTGCTCGGCTTCGGTATTGTAGAGTTGGCGCCATTGAGCCGCACTTTCACCAGCGTCATCGCGATCGCGCGAAACCTCTGTTAACTGCTGTTGCAGTCGCTTAATTTCATCTAACCACTGTCTGATATCTTGAGACATATTGTTTATTTTAGAATGGGGAATGGGGAATTGGGAATTGGGAATTGGGAATAGCTTAATTAATTCATTCCTGGAGGCAGAGATATTATTTGTGGGTGATTGTGTCCACCTTGGATCGATAAATAGTGTAAAAATTGCCGATCGACTTGTAAGTCATATAATTAACATTTGTCATTTCCAGTTGTCGCCCCTGAGTTTATTTTCCATTTTCCGTTTCCCCGTTTCCTGTGCGCTATGAACATTTTTTACTGGCTGCGCTACCTAATTTTAGCTTTGTTTGGGGTGCTTGTGAGGCTGCTGAGAGCTGTTAAAAGGAAATTTGGTGATTTTTGGCTGTTCTGTCGCTGTTTGACTTGGAGCACGCTCAAGGAAGTCGGCGTGAAAGCGGGAGAGCAGCGGTTGCCGGGGCTATCTGCCGAAATGGCCTACAATTCTATGCTGGCCCTGTTTCCGGGGCTGTTGGCTGTCTTGTCGGCGATCGCCCTGTTTGAACCTTTGCAATCAACACTTTATCAAATTGCCGGTCTTTTGGGCAAAGTTATACCCGATGAAGTCCGAAATTTGATTCGCACTTCCCTCAAAGAAATCCTTTTATATCGCAACCAACAACTATTTTCACTCAGTTTTGTCGCATCGCTGTGGGCATTTTCTGGAGTCATGAGTGCGGCGATGGCTGCGCTCGATCGCATTCATGAAATTCCGAGCGATCGCACTCGACCATTTGTGAAAGCAAAACTGATTGCTCTAGCACTGAGTATCGGTACAATTATATTATTAATTCTAGCATCGGGCGTAGTATTTGTCAGCGACTTAATTGTACAAGCTATTGCCCGCCAGAGTTGCCTGCTGGAGTCGGTCGCTAATTGCAATTTAAAAGATGTTCAAAATTGCTTGGCACCGACAGACAATTGCCCTTTGGAGTCGCAACTGTTAGCTGTTTGGCGGCTGTGGCGCTGGCCTAGTTCTTTAGGCATTATCTCAGTTGCCTTTGCCTTTGTTTACCGTTACGGGCCGAGCCGACACCAAAGAGATATTCCGATTTTTTCGGGGGCTGTTTTTGCGGCTGTTTTGTGGGCGCTGATTTCAGCTTTGTTCCGCTTCTACGTTTTGAATTTGGGTAATTATAGTTGGACTTACGGGACGATCGGCACTTTTATTGTTTTGCTATTGTGGCTCTATCTTTGTTCTTTGGTGATGCTGATCGGTGCTCAGTTAAATGTGACAATCGGAAAAGCAATGAAACTAAAATAATTGGGAATTGGCAATGGGGCATGGGGTATTGGGCATTGGGCATGGGGCATTGGGCATTGGGCATTGTTAGCTGTCAACTGTTAACTAAGAAATAATAACTAATAACTAATAAATAATAACTAAGAACTAAGAACTAATGACAACTGATAACTGACTATTACTTACCAAGAAGAATGGTTTTAAAGCCTCCTCCTTCGAGGGGGAAATAAAATAAAATTATTCACTGTTTGAATCCTCTTGCTAAGTAGAGGTCGCTCTCAAACTGTCAACTGTCAACTGTCAACTGTCAACTGTTGAACTTACTTACCGGAGCGCCCTTTACCTGCGGAGTATAGTGCTGAGGATGCCCGCAACAAAAGAAAGTAAAACCAGTATCCAAATAACAACACCGGGAATGAATGTCAAGAGGCCAACACCTCTGAGAATCCAAACTAGCAAGGTGATGCCCAGGATACTCAAAAAGATGCGGGTAGATAGTCGCATTTGAAATCTAGGAGAATTAGTCATGTTAAATCTTAAAGTTTTGTCTGGATCGATGATAGCTGTTTTATTGGCGATCGGCTCTTATCTGGGAGCAATATCTAATCCGGGTGTCGCTGTGGCGCGCACGGGTGCAAATACCCGAGGGGAAATAGCCAATGCTGCTGCAAAATCTTCCTCTGCAAGTGTAGCAATTGCCGATCGCACAATTGGCGAAGCAAAAATCGGCATGACTTTCGGACAACTCAAGCAGGCTTTGGGTTCCACAGCCCAGTTTAAGGTAGAGTCTCCTTTTATGGTAGACTTTGATGCAGTGACAGTTAGTCGATCGGGAAAAGTACAGTATCGGATTATCTACGCTGCAGGTACAAAGCTGAAAGATGCGGATGCGATCGAACTTTTGATGACAGACAATCCCAACTATAAAACACTTCAGGGCGTCGGGCCAGGAATGACCTTAAAACAAGCCGAGGCAATTTACGGCAAAACTACTTTATCTTATAATGTGGATAATGAATCGAGAGAAAATGTAGTTTTTGCCAACCAACCGAGCAAGAAGTTCTTGTTTGTTCCCAAGGCTGATGGGAAACAATTTGCAGGGGTTTACGGCGCGGGTAAAGGCGGATTTTTTGAGACTAACAAGTATCAAACCAATGCTGTAATTAAGTCAGTGATGGTGCGGAAGTAGCCTTCGCATCATTCCTAGAAACCGGGTTTCTTCCGAGATATCTCGCCACCCAACCAAAATTACCCTAGAAACCCGGTTTCTTACCCCTCGCATCATTCCCAGAAACCTGGTTTCTTATGAGATATGTCGCCACCAACCAAAATTACTCTAGAAACCCGGTTTCTTAGCCTAAAATTAAGGATTATTTGTATTTACGTCCAAATACTCTTGATTGTCCAGATAACTTTTAACATTCTCAAGTATTTGACGCAAATACTCTATGACTTCTTCCTTCATTTCTAATAGTTCCTCAATAGCCTGATATCCCCCCACT
Organism: Microcoleus sp. CAWBG27; assembly: GCF_020883145.1. Lineage (NCBI taxonomy): Bacteria > Bacillati > Cyanobacteriota > Cyanophyceae > Oscillatoriales > Microcoleaceae > Microcoleus > Microcoleus sp. CAWBG27. The sequence goes on along the minus strand of NZ_JAHREU010000058.1, from coordinate 47,681 downwards.
TCTTCAAAAGACTTAATCCCGTGGGCTAAATCATTTCTATTACTTTTAATCACTACAAGATTTTGCCCATTTTTGGTCTTAGCAAAGTCTGTTTGATATGAAAAACCGTATTTGTCTGCTATTTCTTTAATTAACCTAGCATCCACATTTCCTGAAAACAGTTCCTCGCGTTCAAATGTAGCTGTGATTATATCAGTAGAGAGTTGGTTAATTGTTAAATAAATTTTCTTAGGAGAACGATTTTTAAGATTTTGGAGGACAATCAGTTTAATTTCTGGTTTGAGTTGGTCAAAGGTGACTGCTTTATTTTTGAACTCCTCAAATATGGCTTCAATCGCATTTCGCATAGTAGATTCAACTAAGTTATACAGCAACAAAAAACCATTGGCTTTGAGAGTTTTTGCTAACTCTGGATCTAGGCTTTTAATTTGGTAGTTGCCAGTAGTATCAAGTAAAGCTAACTGCGTTGTCTGTTTTTCCAGGCTGTCCAAAAATACAAAGTAATCATCCACATCTTTAGCGCGTATATTAAATTCTAAGAATACAGTTTCCATGATTATATTCGACTGCCAACATATTGAATATGCACAAATTATTTTGATTATACCAATAATTGCAGCAGTATATTTTGTGCTTTATTGAATTTTTTTTACTTGGCTGTTAAAATGATTGTATGCGTTCAAATACATCTCTTCGGACTTCCTCGTTGGCAGCTTGGGTTAGTTGGATAATCCGAACTGTAGTTCGGTTGAAGTGTCTCTGACGAGAAAGCAGTAGATCGGCAAACTTAAATCCATTTAATTGCTCTATTTTTTCGAGTCCACTTAATGTTAATTCGTTATTGATAAATCTAGCTAGGGTAAGAATGCGTTGTGCGCCGTCTACGATCTCTAAACGTGGTTCATCATTTTCATCATGACGGATCTCAACAACGAATATATAAGGTATTGGTATCCCCCAAATTACAGACTCAATAAACTTTGATTGCCTGGTGTCATCCCAAACAATTTGACGTTGGTAGTCTGGAATAAACAATTTATTAGTATCATCGTTAATTCCTTCCAGATATTTTTGAACGAGTATTTCGACTGGATACTGTTTCGTGTCGTAATTAATTTGCTGCCGCTTGTCGCGAATTTCCATTTCAGCGGCATTTCTGTCTTGAAGTGTAATTTGTTCTAGTTGCGATCGCATATTTTTAAGTAACGAAGAAGCACTGTACATACGAGCATTTTACCACAACCCAGGGTTCATTGAGTGCTGTTCCGATAATTCGGAGATGATGTCCTCCCAAAAGGCGATCGCTTGTATTAGCGATCGCAACTCTTCACATCTACTCAAACTTATAGCTTTTGTGCCGCAGCGGGTTTACCATCAGCTTTCCGCCGCCACTTGTTGTCTATTGTTGCCGATTCCTCAAAAGCCTGTTTAATTTGCTGTTTGCCGACGATCGCAATTTCGCGAATTTCCTCTAGGATAGCTTTTTGCTGTTCCGTCATTTCTGCTTGTTTCATTCTTAAAATTATCTGCGTTCATCTGCGTTTATCAGCCTACATCTGCGGTTTTGGGCTCCCAGATTTCTGCAAAGCGATCGCCCTTATTCACAAAAAGAGCGATCGCCAAACAGAAACTACCGGAAAGATTAAAATCTACAACGCGCTAGTGAGAGAATTGGCAGGACGATCGCACAATGCCTCCAAACGATTGCTTTCCCCCTTTAAATCGAACACAACCTCAAACTTAACGTGGGGTATAGTTTGACGCAAAAACTGAAAATGCCCCTCTGCATCGGAGCGACTGCGGCAGCGGGCGACAATTATCCATTGCCCGGAGGGTAACAAACGGGCGATCGCCCAACAACACAAGCGGTCTTTGTATGTCAACATAGAACTCATCTCCATTGATATTTTTGGAGCCAGAGCCAGCCCGGAACCTTGGACAGTAAGGGGCTGGCTTCTGACTGTTTATAGGTTGCATTATAACATATTATAACGTGTATTGCAACATTTCCACGTAATATGACGTACTTCCCTCTTAACTCAAAACAGCGTAAGATGGACTGTGTTGATATGTTTTGCAGTGCAACGAATGGCTTCACGGGGAAGAGTTACGGCATATCTGCCAGAGGAAATTCAAAAAGCTCTGGAAGAATGGGCAGAAGAGGAGAGCAGATCCGTTAGCAGTTTGGCAACGTACCTGCTGACTAAATCTGTTCGAGAGCGTCAAGAGTTGAAAAAGGATGAATCTAGAAGCGATCGCCCTTAAGCGCGATCGTCACAGCGTAAGGTGGACTGTTTTGAGATGTTTTGCAGTGCAACAAATGGCTTTAGGGGCGGTTAAACTCACATCGCAACAGGCTTTCCGGCCTGTTCCACAATAAAAATTATTTCTTGTGGGGTGGGCTTCTAGCCCGCCCATAAAAAGCGTTAGCAGTTTGGCAACACAACAGGCTTTCCGGCCTGTTCCACAATAAAAATTATTTCTTGTGGGGTGGGCTTCTAGCCCGCCCATAAAACAATACGGTTTACTTAAGAAAAATCTGACTTGCCCAAAATGGCTATATTGCCAGAAAATCGTCAGATGAAATTCATCAAAAGCATTAAGTAAACCGTATTGAAATACAATCCACTCCATCAACAGAAGAGTTTTGAACCGTATTGGGGCGCTTTTGGCGCAGAGGGAAGAGTATTGCGAGGGTTTTGGAAAAAAACCTTTTCTCCCTCCCCTCTCTGTGTTCTCTGTGTTCTCTGCGGTAAAATCTTCTTAATATCTACTTCACCTCTTTATAATCCAAAAATCGTCAGATGAAATTCATCAAAAGCGTTAAGTAAACCGTATTGGCCCATAAAAAGCTTATTGAAAATGGTGCAGCATCTCAGGTCAAAAAAAGAACGATCGCCCCTCAAAAAAATAAGGTGAGCCGCAGCCCACCCTACTAAGATTATTTAGCAGTCACCAACTGCGCCGGCAACCTTTTAAAAGCCAACCTTTCATTCTCGATATCGACAAAAATGGTATCGCCGTCAACAAAATCTCCCCGCAAAATACCCTTCGCCATTTGCGTTTCCAACTCGCGCTGGATTCCCCGCTTCAATGGGCGCGCGCCGTACACCGGATCGTAACCAATTTCTGCTAAGAAGTCGATCGCAGATTCCGACAATTTCAGAGACATTTTGCGATCGGCTAAACGTTTTTCCAAGCGTTTGACTTGCAACAGCACGATTTGGCGCAATTCCGGCTTACTCAAACCGTGGAAGATAATCATCTCATCAATCCGGTTCAAGAATTCCGGGCGGAAAGTTCCGCGCATCGCATCCATCACCCGACTCCGCATTTGTTCGTTATCTCCCGCCACATCTAAAATGTATTGAGAGCCGACATTCGATGTCATAATAATCACAGAATTCTTAAAGTCTACCGTGTGACCTTGAGCGTCGGTAACGCGGCCGTCATCCAGAATTTGCAGCATGATGTTGAAGACATCCGGGTGCGCTTTCTCGATTTCATCGAATAGAATTACCGAATAGGGACGGCGGCGCACAGCCTCAGTTAATTGCCCGCCTTCGTCGTAGCCGACGTATCCCGGAGGCGCACCAATTAAGCGCGAAACTGCGTGTTTCTCCATGTATTCCGACATATCAATGCGGACGATCGCCTCTTCGGTGTCAAACAGGTATGATGCTAATGCTTTCGCCAACTCGGTTTTACCAACGCCCGTGGGGCCGAGGAAGATAAAACTCGCCACCGGGCGGTTGGGATCCGACAATCCCGCGCGCGATCGCTGAATTGCATCTGCAACCGCCGTCACCGCTTCATCTTGTCCGATTACGCGCTTGTGGAGTTCGTCTTCCAAGTGCAGGAGTTTCTGCATTTCCGATTCAACCAACTTGCTAATCGGAATTCCCGTCCACTTAGAAATAATCTCAGCAATGTCAGATTCCGTGACTTCTTCCCGCAGCAAAGTTTGACCTGTGGTTTGAGTTGCTGAAAGTTGAGCTTCTGCTTCTTGCAATTGTTTTTGCAATTGAGTTAAAGTGCCGTATTTCAACTCAGCAGCGCGGTTGAGGTCATATTTTAATTCAGCTTGTTGAATCTCAATATTCACCTTGTCAATCTGTTCTTTGATTTTTTGAATGCTGCCGATGACACCTTTTTCGGATTGCCACTGAGCGTTCAAACCGCTTTGCTGTTCCTTGAGGTTTCCCAAGTCTTTTTCCAGTCTTTCCAAACGTTCGATCGAAGCCGCATTGCTTTCTTTTTGCAGGGATAGTCTCTCCATTTCTAGCTGCAAAATTTTGCGATCGATTTCGTCTAGTTCTTCCGGTTTCGAGGTAATCTCCATTTTGAGTTTAGCCGCCGCTTCGTCCACTAAGTCGATCGCCTTGTCGGGAAGGAAGCGATCGCTAATATATCGAGTAGACAAAGTAGCAGCGGCCACTAGGGCGCTGTCGGAAATTTTCACACCGTGGTGAACTTCGTACCGTTCTTTCAAACCCCGCAAAATCGAGACAGTATCTTCAACTGTCGGCTGATCGACATAAACTTGTTGAAAACGGCGTTCTAGGGCCGCATCTTTTTCGAGATACTTGCGGTATTCGTCGAGAGTTGTAGCGCCGATACAGCGCAATTCACCCCTCGCCAACATCGGTTTGAGCAAATTGCCAGCATCCATCGATCCTTGGCTGGCGCCGGCGCCGACAACGGTGTGAATTTCATCTATAAATAGGATGACTTTGCCGTTGCTATCCATAACTTCTTTGAGCACGGCTTTCAACCGTTCTTCAAATTCTCCCCGGAATTTTGCACCGGCAATTAACGCGCCCATATCTAAGCTAATTAATTGTCTGTCTTTGAGAGATTGTGGCACATCTCCGGTGATAATTCGCTGGGCGAGTCCTTCGGCGATCGCAGTTTTGCCAACTCCCGGTTCCCCAATCAGTACGGGGTTGTTCTTGGTGCGGCGGCTCAAAATTTGAATTGTGCGGCGGATTTCGTCATCTCGTCCGATTACCGGATCGAGTTTGCCTTGACGCGCCGCTTCTGTCAAATCTCGGCCGTATTTTTCCAGCGCTTCATATTTGCCTTCTGGATTTTGGTCTGTCACTTTGTTGTTCCCCCGGACTTGGGCGATGATGTCTTTAAGCTTGGCTTCATCTAGTTTAAATTCTTGCAGTAAATTTTTGCCAAAGCGATCGTCCTTAACGTAACCCAGGATCAAATGCTCGATCGAGATAAATTCATCACCGTACTCTTTACGATAAGCTTCAGCCCTGTCTAGCAGGGTATCCAGGGAACGGCCGAGATAAACGTTGCCACCGCTTCCAGAGATTTTGGGCTGGCGGCTGATAAACTCGTCTGTGCGATCGCGCAATTTTGCTACAGACACTTTCGCCTTGTTAAATAAGCTGCTAGCGAGTCCCGATTCTTGTTCCAGCAACGCCTTCATCAAATGTTCGCTTTCTAGCTGCTGCTGCTGAGCTGTTTTGACAACTTCTGGAGTGCGGGCTAGGGCTTCCCAGGCTTTTTCTGTAAATTGGTTCGGATTATTTGGTTGCATAAATTTTAATTCCCTGAATTCAAAAACATGACTGCTGTGAAGGCAATGGCTCGATTGCCCGTATAGTTGTCATTGTAGGGAGTTAAGGGCGGGAAGGGCGATCGGTGTTCCCGTATATTGATATAGGTATTTCCGTAATCTTTGCCTGCACGGGCACAAAGCCGAGTTTTGACTGATACCGATGGTTTTATCGAATTTATATTTTTACAATGGTAAACTACCCCACCGCCAACTTTATAAACTTCCGAACATAGAGCGAGGGATATCCTAGATGGACTTTATATTCACTCTTCTAAATGTACTCGATCGACCTCATTCATTGGTAGATTTAGTGCTTCAGCAATTTGTTCGTCCGTCAAACCAAACTTACGCAATTTATCAATTATTTCATTTAGTGCGAGCGCAGTATAATTATTGCTTTGCTCCTGGATTTCTGGATTTTCAGTCTGACTTTCATTTTGGGTAAAAGTGGAAGAATCGGGGCAATTTTTGATGTAACCTATATTGACATTATTCTTGTTTCCAGTGTTTTTATTGCCTAAGCTTATAGTTACATTGATGTGACGTTCTAAAACAGATTCAAGATTACTTTTTTTAACCTGTTCGCCAAAAATATCTGATAACATTTGCAAAAGCTCGTGACTGACTTTTTTAACGTGCTTATCGCTGTAACCGTATGTTTCTGCAACCCCAGCATACTTTTGACGATTCAGTATTCCCGCGATAATTCTCCGCTGCAAGTCGTTTAAATGTTTGCCTGTCTTAGCCGAGACAGTTTCATCGACCGATCGCAATATCTGAGGAATTTCCATAGGTGGGCAGATGAGATGACTACAGTTAGTATACCCTACTTTTTCCAACTTTCCCCAACTTTTTGGGTCGTTTTTGCTAATTGTGTGTGACAACTTGAAAAAGATCCAACTTTTTCCAACTTTTTCAGCCTTTGAGTTTTTGCGTTAAAAGTCTACTATGAGAATATTAAAATGTTCGGCATTCATGTTTATGCAATCGAATGAGTAGTTATGCAACAGATGAATTGGTATGAAAACCCAACTATTGCAGCAATTATTGGTGCAGTTGTTGGCTCGGTTCTAACAGCAGCAGTATCCATTTTCATCTGGAAAAAAACCAGCAGAGTTAAACGAGTCGATTGTGTTATCAACGATGCTTCTTCATTGTTAACATTTTCAGATACCATTCGCAGTGAATTAGAGGTTAAATATTCAGGAGAACAGACAACATCTGTATTTTTATTCAATCTTGAGATTTTCAATTCTGGCAACCAAGCAGTTGCTAATCAACCTGTTTTAATCCGAATAGACAATAAAGCAAAGATTGTTGGTTACAGCCTAAAGACAGAACCTAAAGTTGGTTTTGGAAAAATTAGTGAGTTACAACGTCAGAATGGTGAACTAGATCTAACTATTGAGCTATTGAATCCAGGAGATCGTGTCTACCTTGAGTTAATTTCTGTAAATAACGCATCGGATCTGATTGACGTATACATGAAAAATGCAAACGTTCTGTGTCGCTCTTATACTCGTAAAGCCGCAGAAAGTGCTATTTTAGGAGTTCTTAATAAACAGATAGATCCAACACTTGTATCCTTAGCAATGATCGGCTCACTTCCGTTTGGGGGATTCGTAGCGCCATTTGCAGCGATTATTCTAGAACAGAAATTTGAAAAAGCATTGCGTCAAAGAAAGTAGGTTGTGCATATCAAAATAAAATATTAATGAAAAAGTTGTTGAATAAAAAACACCTTTATATTAGCAGTGAAAGAACGAGCGCAGCATACAATAATTAATTGCTTCCCTCTTCTTCTGCCTCCATCACTGCTACCTAATACCCTTCATAAACTCAGTCCTTGCCTCAATCCTCGAAGGCATTAAAACGCATCGTGACAACAATTCTAAATCTAATTCCGGCAAAAACTCGCTTCTTGAAACTTGCTCGTAATCATCATCGCGCAGCCGATAAACAGAAAGCCGATTATTTTTCCAAAACCATACTTCCGGGATGCGAAGTCGCAAATACTTAGCTAATTTTTTTGTACTGCCGCTAGTAATCGTTACTTCCACTGCTAAATCGGGATGCTCTTTCTTTTCACCTATATAATAAGACTCATCAGGTTCAAATGATACATTTTTTGCTTGTTCTCTGCGAGTTGCACTGCCTACAGGAATGTATTCAATTGCCATTTCACAAAAGTAGAGTTGTAGCAAAAAATTCAGAAGACGACCGATCGTCTCATGCTCTTCTCCCAATGTCATAAATTCAATCCAACCATCAAAATAAGTTATCCGCAAACCGGGAGCATCTGCTACCAAAGATTCGATCGCCTCAAATTGCTCCCAACTATAATAACCGGGAAGAACCAATTGCTGTTCTGCAAGGGTATCTATTTCTTCTAAAATTTGTGGCATAAATAAAATTTTTTGCAGTGATTCGTTACAATAACTAATAGACCTCTTCAAAAACTAGATTTTTGTTCTTACAAAATAAGGCTTTCAGATGATTTTTTGGAGAGGTCTAATGACTAATGACTGATGACTGATGACTGATGACTAACGACTGATGACTGATGCCTCCTAAACCTGTGTTTCCTGCAACTGCTTGGCTGTGCGTGCTCGCAGCGGGAAATTTGGAATCCGCCAACTTTTCTATCCGGTGAAATTCTCGGAATCTGTACCCCGGTTGAGGCATTGGGCGGTTTAGAAGAGTCGAAGTGTTCGGCAAGAATGTCAGTGAGCATTCCCTTATCCGCTAGGAGTCTGTTTTCTGCACCTTGTTCCTCATTCCAGTCAGCTCTGAAAACGATGTACTTGTCCATTGTTCCAGTATATAACAACTAATGACTGCTGATTAATTTTGTCAGGTGCGTCGCTCGGAGATTGTTGATTTTTTTAGGGCTTGTTGGTGGCGGCGCACCCTACGGCAAACTGTCAACTGTCAACTGTCAACTATCAACGAAGAGGGCGGGCACGGGGGCACCGCCCCTACAAATTATCAACTGCCAACTGTCAACTATCAACTGTCAACTGTTTTCATGCCTGCATCACCACCCGTTCCGGGAGACTGACAATAAAAACTGAACCTTTCCCGTTCTCACTTTCAACGCTAATTTCGCCACCCAAAATTTGACACAAACGCTGGCTAATTGTCAATCCCAAACCCGTCCCGCCGTACTTCTTAGTAGTCGAAGGATCGGCTTGAGTAAAAGGTTTAAATATCTGCTCTAATTGTTCGTTTGTCATCCCAATCCCAGTATCGCTGACTCGAAAAATTAAAAATTGAGAACTGTAGTTTGAACCCGAATTAACAGCATTATTTTTATTTTTATTCCTTTTCTTAGGTTTTGGCTTTTCATTTTTAACTTTTTCGATCTCGATAGTAATGACGCCTTTTTCGGTAAATTTGGCAGCATTGCTGAGCAAATTGAGGAGAATTTGCCGGACTTTCGGTTGGTCGGCGTACATCATGCCGAGTTCGCCTTTTGCTTGCAGCCTTAAAGCATTGCCTTTTTTCTCTACTAGCGGTTGAGCCGTAGTCATCACTTCTTCAATCATCGTCGCCACATCGAAGTGTTCCAAATAAAGCGTCACATGACCTGCTTCTATTTTAGAAATATCGAGGATATCGCTGATCATGTCGAGCAAATGTTTGCCTGCGGTTTGAATTTTTTCTAAGTCGGGGAGAAAGTCTTCGGAGCCGGAATCTTGAGCATCTTCTTGCAGCATTTCGCTGTAGTTGATGATGGCGTTTAGGGGGGTGCGGAGTTCGTGGCTCATGTTGGCGAGAAATGCACTTTTCGAGCGGTTGGCAGCTTCGGCTGCTATTTTTGCTTCTTGCAAGTCTTCCGTGTATTCCGCGACTCTTTGGATCAGTTCGTTGATCGAAATTGCCAGCATTCCTACTTCGTCGGAGGTGGTAACGGGTACTTGCAGGTCAAAGTTCGATTCTTCTGACACTCGCTGAGCGATGAAGGTGGCGGCTTGTAGTGGTCGGGCGATCGCCCTGCTGGTGTATATTGCCAGTAAGGTGGCGATAATCGCTGATGCCAACAGAGAACCAAGCAGAATCAGAGTTCCGAGTTGTTCAGCTTTCTCGTAGGTTCTAAATGCCTCGTCTGCTTTGTCTCGAAAAGTGCCAGCCAGTTTGGCTGAATCTTGCGAAAACTGTTCGAGTTTAAAAGCGTTGTTCCCCGTGGCAAAATTATTCAAGCTCCGCTGGAATACCTGCCGCTGCTGCGGATTCAAACCAGATAACTTGGCATTCCCCAGCAGTTTCTGGACTTGTTGGAAGTAAGCTTCTACGGTTTTGCTGTGGGCTTTGGCGAACTCTTGAATCTCTTGGTAATCTTTTGTAACACCGGCAGAAGCCGACGGCGATTGGCTTTGCAGTTGTTCTAGCTGTCCGCTCATCTGAGCAACGCGAGTCAAAAAGTCCGATCGTTCGCGATCGAAAATTTGCGGTTGTGCCGTCAGATTCAGCAGTGATTGCTGGTGAATTCTGACTTCCTGGGCGCTATTATTCAGATTGGTGAGGATTTCGGCTTTATCTCGGTCGATCGCGAGTTTTTCTCTCACTTGCTGTTTGTGATATGACTCTACTCCCCGTCCTCCGGCGGCGCCCAAAATGGCAATACCAATGACCAAGGCGTATCCGCAGCCGATTTTTTGCCTGATACCCAAGCGGCCCAACAGACTTTTAAAACCTATTTGAGAATTGTTCTGGGATTGATTGTTCGAGGCTAAGGTTGAAGACATGGGCAATATACTCGTCACCCTGAGGGGCATTATCTATTATTCTAATTGATGCCTGCCTGAGGGTAAATAAAGTTCTGGCAAAGGGCCAATTTTCGGCAGTTATGGGGTCTTTGCAGGGTTCCACACCTCGACCTGCTTTAAAGTTTGGGGGAGTTATGGTTAAAAAATTATGGCACAAGCAAGAAGGCAGAAGCAAGAAGCAATAAAAGCCAGGGTTTAAGACATTACGAACGTCCTCACCGTCGGGCGGTTGCTATATATAGCCTTTCTCAGATAGATCTGGCACGCTTGTGGTAAAGGGTAATTGAGAAAAAGGTAATTGGTAATGGGCAAAAAGGTAAGCGATAGTTCCTATACGATCTCTGAGGCTTCTCTCCGGTAAAGACGCTCGCTTGTGTGTGCTCTCAGGGCGATCGTATCAGAATTTGACATAACTCATATTTATGAGAACCGCTATAAGTTGCGAGTTATGAATTTGATTGGTGATTCAAGCCTCAACTCTACTCGCAACTCACAACTTATCGCTATTCTTCTACTGGCAAAGTCGAAATTGTGCTAAGTCAGCAGGAAGTTTTGAAGCATTAGGTACGGTAGCAGAGGCAGGAACGAAGATTCCCATACCAAAACTGCAACCCTCTTCCTTCGTACATTCGCCAGGCTTGGCAGTGATTTGATATTCCCCTTGGGATGGCGGAGTAAAAGAGATTGATACCAGTTCGCCCGTCTTTTGACTCGTACCGATTTCTTGGCCAGTGTTGGCATCCTTGAGGGTTAGGTTTAAATCCTGGCAATTTCCGTCGCAAGTGGCTACAAAAACATACTCAATATCTGGATGCAGCGTTGCTCTAAAAGGAGATGAAACTTGCTTGCGAACAGTGCCTATCAATGGCCAAAACACCAATTTTTGACCGTTGCTCGAACGCTGGTCAACTTCTGTTTTCAACCGACAAGTAACAGTTTTTTGCTCGTTGGTCAGTTCTTGAGCAATAGCATTTCCTACGATTGCAGTACCAAGCAGGAGTGCAATCCCGGAGATAGTGAGATGTTTGATATTCATTGATGTCCCCTCAAACTAATTTCTGGGTGATTGCAATAGACCGCTTTTCGTGGCAGTCTATTGATTTATCTGGAGCCTATCACATTTATTGACTGTTCTAAAAACAGCTAAGAGAAAAGTGCGATCGAACTGGGTACATCTGGGTTTTGCATTTGTAGTGCTGTCGGGAACACAGCAAAGCTTTTTCAACAGTTGACAGTTGACAGTTGACCTGGGACAGTTCGAGAGCTACCTCTACCCTTAAGTCCGAGGATTTGAGTAATCAATAGTCAGATTTTAATTTCTCCCGAGCAGGCAGGCGGGCTTTCAAGCAATTCTTTCTGGTAAAGCACGCTCTTCGAGGACGGCACTTTCAAAAAAATGCTTTTTGCGTTCATTGAGATGCTCCCATCGAACTCATGTCTGACCTTGGATGAATCTGCCGTCATATCGTTTCCGGTTGCATCGGAATGATTTAACCGCAGAGAACACAGAGAACACAGAGGGAGATAAGAGAGATGAATACAGGACGATGAAGGGCGGATTTGATATCAGCTATTGCCCAAATTCCACAGATTGCGGACACTACGAGCAGAACCTCGTCCTCGTTGTATTGTACTAAATTAGGATGCTCCGCATCGGTGTCTAGAAACCAGGTTTCTCAAATGTCTGATAAAGCTTCGCAGATACCACCTCAACAACATAATTTTGCTGATGTCAATATACATATAGGTCAATACGGTTTACTTAAGGCAGATCCCCCCTAACCCCCCTTAAAAAGCAGGGTGGATTAATTGTCAGGATAGGAGATATAAAACTACCAAAAGTATCGCTCAAAGGTCGGCTCGCGCGATCGGCCAAGGTACGTAGTTGCGCTTGAGCGCTCTTTATAAGATTAAGAAAGAGCGCAAAGATCGCAACTACGTACCTAATTTGTCTGACGACAATAAAACCGCCCTGCCTAACCCCCCTTAAAAAGGGGGGGGACAAGAAAGCTCTTAAGCCCCCCTACAACCAGGGGGATGCGAGGGGGATCTCCGGGGCATAAAAAGTGTTAAGTAAACCGTATTGACATATAGGTTGATTTTTTGGCGATCGCCTTTTTCAAAAAAATCGGGTACACAGAAACCTGTGTTGCTAAGCTTTTGAACTTTGATTGAGTAGATCGTTTACCCTGTAATATCACCTCCTTTGTTATTCATCCCGTTATAAGTGGTAAGGTGCGTCGCTACGATATCTCTCAATAGCAACAAGAGTTGTTCGTGGCGACGCACCCTACATTTACTGTCAACTGTCAACTGTCAACAGTCAACTGTCAACTGTCAACTGTCAACTGTCAACTCTTCCTTTATTTATCGCTGTGCCGAAAATCCCAAGCTGGCACAAACTTAGAATCTCCCCAAATACCGCGGCGATTTTTCTTGGCTTCGGCTTCTGCTTGTTTCAAAATACTTGCACTAGGACAATTTTTTAAATATGGAGTGTAAACCATTGCTAATCCTTCGCGCACCAAAACTTCTTGAGCAAATGTGCCATTTGGTAAGCGAACTTCGCTAACTTTGCGGCCGTAGCGGTCAGTATCAGTGACTGTCAAAACGACGCGACCGCCCCCTTCTTTGACGAGTTGCTGCATTCTTTGCTCGGCTAGATTGCCCCACTTAAACTGATTTTTATATGCTGCTTTTTTGCTATTTTTTTCGGCGTTAGTGTGAGCAATTTCTGGTGCATCTACGCAGGCAAAACGCACTTTAATATCTTTGCCGGCGGCATCGCTGGCGACAAGAGTATCGCCGTCGCTGACTCGTTTGACAGCATAATTGTTGGGCGGTAGCTTTTGCGGACAGCCGGAGAGTAGGAAAAGCAGAGCAACTGCGCTCAAGCTGGTGATTGTAGGCGAAAGGGAGATTTTATTTTGTGTCATGGTTTTCTTTTTTTTATTTAGTTTCCATCCAATTTTGCCCCGCGTGGATATCAACTATCAGGGGTACGCTAAGCGGCAGAGCACTTTCCATCGCCGTTCTAATTTTTGGCTGCAATTCTTCCCATTCATCGGGAGGTACTTCAAATATTAATTCATCGTGAACTTGCAGCAGCAGCCGCGCCTGATAGTTTTGCAAAATTTTGTCTACCTCAATCATGGCAAGTTTAATGATATCAGCACTGGAGCCTTGAATGGGAGCGTTAGCTGCGGCGCGCAAAGATTGGGCGTCATTTTCACTCATGCCCTTGAATTCATCTAGGTTAATATCTTCTGCTTTTTGCTGATTTTGTTTGACTTGTTTGATGTTTTTACCCTCGAATTCAAAATAGCGACGACGGCCTAAAATTGTGGAGACATAGCAATTCGCGATCGCCTCTTTTTTAAGTTTCTCCAAATATTCAAAAACTTTACTATAACGCTCGTTAAATCGGCGAATAAATTCCTTGCCATCTGCTGAGCTTTTGCCCATCGATCTACCAAACTTAATAGCACCCATACCGTAAACTACCCCAAAATTAATCGTTTTGCCAAACCTGCGCTCGTCGGGAGTTATTTCCTCTTTTTCAAACAAAATTTGAGCTGTTACGGTATGCACGTCTCGATTGTTTTGGTAAGCTTCGATTAAAACAGGCTCTTGGCTCAAATGAGCCAAAATCCGCAATTCAATTTGAGAATAGTCAGCCGACACCATCAACCAACCTTCTTCCGGCACAAATGCCTTGCGAATTTGCCTAGAAAAGTCCGTACCGATGGGAATATTCTGCAAATTAGGATTAGAAGAAGAGAGACGACCTGTGTCTGTAACAATTTGATTGAAATCAGTATGCAATCGCTGAGTATCGGGACGCACCCGCTTCGGTATAGCATCTACATAGGTAGAGTAAAGCTTTTGCAGGGTACGGTAGTTTAAGATAGCATCCACAACCAAATGGTCTCCTTGCAAATTTTCTAGGTATTCAGCATCCGTGGAGTAGAAGCCTGTCGCGGTTTTACGAGACTTTTGGGTATTGAGCTTGAGTATGTCAAACAGCAGTTCGCTCAACTGGGCTGGTGAGTTCAATTTTAAAATTTCACTGGGTGCTGTGCTGTGAACTTTCTGCTTAATTTCAGCCAAATCAAGGTTATTTTTTGGCAAGACTTTCTTGAGATAAGGCTTTAAAATTGCACTGGGTACGGCCTCGTAAACTTTCTGAGGAACCGTCCCTAAAGTTGGTTCAATCTGTTCGATTTTTTCTGCGAGATAAGCCTTGAAATCATCAAGAGGTACGGCGTTATAAATTTTTTGTTCAATTGCTGCTAATTGCGGTTCCAGTTGGTCGGAGAGTTCTTTAAGATATTTTGTGTCAATGCGAATACCCTGATATTCCATTTCAGCTAAAACAGGTTCTAGGGGCTGTTCTACTTCCAGCAGTAACTTGTGCAAAGACTTATCGGGAAAGTTAGCTTCATCAGCTTTATCTAATTCGGTTTTCAGTTTACCTACTAACTGAAATGTGGTGTGAACATCCATGCCGCAGTAGTCGGCTACCGCCGGAATACTGATGTCAGCAATTGTTTGGTTTTTTGCTCGTACTAATTCCTTGTAACTTTTGGCGACAATACCTAAGTATTTTTTTGACAATTCGCTGAGGCTGTGGCTAGTTTCTGGATTGAGTACGTAACTGGCTAGCATGGTGTCGAAGACGACTCCTGCTAGTTTGATTCCTTGACAGCGCAGGATCGATCGATCGAATTTAGCATTTTGCAGCGCTTTGGGATAATTATCGCTCTCCAAAATCGGACGCAAAGCATTTAAAACAGTGGCTTTGTCTAAGTTTTTTCCCGTTTTATGTCCGGTGGGAATGTAAGCAACATCTTGTTCGCCTGTTCCCCAACAGCAGCCAATTCCGACTAATTCGGCGTCTCGCGGTTCGAGGGCGGTGGTTTCGGTATCCCACGCCACGGGTGTAGTTTTGTCGGTGCAGGTTTCCAGCAGTTGGACTAATTCGTTTAACTGTTCTATTGTTTGAATTATTTGGGGTTTGATCGGTATTTTTTTTGCTTCCCGATCGGCTATGGTATCAGCATAAGTCCAAAACCATAAGGCGTATTCTTCATTAAAAATAATTCCACCAAAACGTTTTTGAATTTGTTGCACTTTGCCTAAAAATGTTTTAAATTCCAACTTTTCCAGCATCGGAATTAAGGCTGCTTCGTCAAAACCTTTGAGCTGACAATCTTCTAAGTTGATTTCTAGGGGAACGTCTTGAATAATTGTCGCCATTTTTTGAGAATGATAGGCTGCTTCTTTGCCTTCTTCGAGCTTTTTCTTGGTTGCGCCTTTAATTTCGTCGATCGCAGCATAGATGCCATCGAGGGAATGGTAAGCTTCCAATAATTGCAGGGCGGTTTTGTCGCCGATGCCTTTGACTCCGGGAATGTTGTCGGATTTGTCGCCGCACAAAGCTTTGTAATCTATTACTTGTGCTGGTATAATTCCGAGTTTTTCTTTGACTGCTTCCGGGCCGTATTCTTGGGATTTGCCTTTTCCCGATCGCCTGAGTTCATCCGTGCTCAAGTACAATACACTGATGTGTTTCTCGGTTTCTACTAATTGAAACAAATCTCGATCGCCCGTCAGGATTTTAACCGCATAACCCGCGGCGCTGGCTTTGTTCGCCAAAGTTCCCAAAACATCGTCGGCTTCGTAGCCCGGAGCGGTGACTGCTGGTAAATTTAGATAGCCCAAAAGTTCTTGCAGGTTTTTGAGATCGGGGATAAAGTCTTCGGGGGTTTCGGCACGACCGGCTTTGTAGGTTTCGTCTGCTTCGTGGCGAAAAGTGGGCGTGGCGAGGTCAAAGGCGATCGCCATGTACTGGGGATCGTGGGCGGCCATAACTTCCAGCAGCGACTTGAGAAAGCCAAAACAGACGCTGGTGGGAATGCCTGTGGTAGTTCGCAAGCCTCCGTCTCGACTTTTGGCAAAGGCGAAGTAGGAGCGAAAGGCCAGGGAGTGGCCGTCAACTAAGATGAAGGTGGGAGGTTGATTTTCCGACACTGACACAGATGGCGATCGCCCGAAACTATTTTTCCATTCTACCCAGTTGTCATCCCTGTTTCAAAACCGAACGCAACGTTAAAAAAGCTCGAAACCCTTATATAATAACTCATTCCCAATTCTCAAATCTAAAATCCCAAATCAAAAATCTAAAATTGGTCGATCGGCACCGGCCTATTGTGCAGCTTGCCTGAGAATAGTAGAAGATAAGAAGTACGATCGCAAATTTACCAGAAAGAATTAATTGAAAGTCTCTCGCTTTGAGGGAGAAATTAAAATCAGACTATTCATTACTCCAATCCTCGGACTTAAGGGTTGAGGTAGCTCTCAAACTGTCAACTAAGAGGGCAGGCACGGGGGCACTGCCCCTACAACTGTCAACTGTTGAACAACACCAGCCGACGAAGTTTATGGGTGACATTAATCGATGCTACGAAATCCTCGAAATAGAGCCTGGAACTTCCCTAGAAGAAATTAAGCGCGCTTACAGGGATTTAGCCTTTGTGTGGCATCCCGATCGGTTTGCTCACAACGATCGCCTGCAACAAAAAGCCGAACAAAGATTAATAGAAATCAATCAAGCTTACGACGAGTTGGTGTTATTTCTGACTCAGCCTCCACCGCAGTCGATCGACAAACAATCTCAGCAGCCCGCACCGCCCCCACCACCAGAAAAGCCGCCCGAAAAGCCACTGAGAAGGCGATCTGCAAAATCAGGCGGTAAGCCCGGTTCCCAGCGCACTCAAACCCGGCAAAAAAAAGCAGCATCCCACAAAAATCCCACTTCAAACAACCCGAAAAACAAGAAACGATTTACAACTCAAAATCGCCAAACGTGGGGAAAAAAGCCATATGGGCCCACCGTAGCGAGGGAAGCGCGGCCATCTCAAAAATATCCCTACCTTACCCCGAACCGGAAAAAAGAATTTCCGACTCAATACTCAAAACCGCAGCTATCTCAAAAATATTCCATCTTCCCTTGGGGGCCGTTGGCGATCGCAGTTGGGAGTTACGCTGTGACAAGCTACATTTTGACAAAAGTTGACGCCCCAATGTGGATGTTCACTTTAATCTGGGGTGCGGATTGGCTGTGGGCCGCGATTTTGCTGGCGGAGGGCTCGGCAACGCCTAGAGTGTGGCTGGCGGCGTTAGTTTTGGCTGGGACGGTGGGGGGGTCGATCGCCGGTTTTCAGGCGGGAGGAATCGCAACAGGGGCTGCTTGGGCGCTAGTTGGGGCTGGTCTGGGGGCGATCGCCAGTTCAGAGGCCCAGTCCCGGGCCGTGGCTGTAGTTTTGGCAGCAGCGGGAGTGCTGACAGTGGTGGGATTGATGGCTGGAACGGGTTCCGGTAATTGGCTGAAGGTGTTAGTGGAGGCAGTTTGTTGGGGGATTGTGGGCTTGATGTGCGGGCTGGCGGCGGAACTAGGCGTGCATTCTGGTGGGCCCGTCGGGCTTGGAGGTGCGATCGGGCTCTTGATTGGTGCGTGGGCGGGCGTTTTGGCTGGGGCGGGTTGGGAGGCTTTACCCCAAGCCTTGGCTGTGGCGGGATCTAAGGCGGTTTATGGGGCTTGGGCTGCGATCGGGATTGTTGCGGGAGTTGTGGCGCGGATGGTAGCTGGGGAAAGGTCGATCGGCAATGGCGGGATCTACACGTTTATCCTGTTAGTGGCTACTTCTGGTTTCGGGCTGTGGTTGGGAAATTGGCTGGTTGGGCGAATCTTTTAAATTAGTAAGTTGTCAGTTGGTAGGGGCCCTGCCTTGAGTGTCCGCCCTCTTAGTCATTAGTCATTAGTCATTGCGGAAAATTACCAGAAAGAATTGGTTGAAAGCCCCAACCCCGATCGGGAGAAATTAAAATTATACTAATTAAAAAAAAAGCAACAGTATTCTTGCCCCCCCCCTTTACAAGGGGGGGCTAGGGGGGTCAAGCGTATTGCACAATTTTATAAAAATGGTATTAGACTATTCATTACTCCAATCCTCGGACTTAAAGGTAAAGATCGCTATCAAACAGTCAACTGTCAACAGTCAACTGTCAACAGTCAACTGTCAACTGTTGAACAATGCCCCATGCCCCATGCCCCATTCCCAATGCCTAAAAATTCCAGCACTTATCGCTTTTGAGCAGCACTTCAAACTCAGCCTTTGGCAAAGCCTGACTGAAAAAATGACCTTGAATTTCGTCGCAATCGTGTACGCACAAAAAAGAAAGTTCCCGCTGATTTTCTACCCCCTCAGCAATCACAGTCATATTCATGGAGTGCGCCATTTGAATAATCGCTATTGTAATCGCAGCATTTTGGCGATCGTCAGCAATATCGCGAATAAAACTCTTATCAATTTTTAGCGCATCAAACGGCAAGCGTTTCGGATAACTCAAAGAAGAATATCCCGTGCCAAAATCATCAATTGCTATCCTAATCCCCATATCTCTCCACACAGTAAAAGCTTGAGATGCTGCCGCTTCATCTTGCAAAATTAGACCTTCCGTCAATTCTAATTCCAGGAATTTAGGATCGAGATGAGTTTCTCTCAATATCTGGCTGACTCTCTCCGTCAAATTTTTGCGATCGAACTGGCGGGCTGATACGTTGACTGCTACCCGCAGCGGAGGCAAACCCTCTGTTTGCCAAGCTTTAGTTTGCCTGCAAGCCGTCTCTAACACCCATTCGCCCAGCGGTGCAATCAAGCCCATCTCTTCAGCCATGGGAATAAATTCCGCAGGGGAAACTCTGCCCCTTTTTGGATGGTTCCAGCGCACCAAAGCTTCAGCACCAATAATTTTTCCGGTTTTAATTTCTATTTGTGGCTCATAGTAAACTTCAAATTCCGAGCGTTTTAAAGCATTACGCAGGCAAGTCTCTTGAGTAAATTTATTGATATAATTATTCGCAACTTTTGCCGTATAAAACTGATACTTGTTGCCACCTTTTTCCTGAGAATTGTACATAGCTGTATAAGCATTTTTTAGCAATTCTTCTCCATCGTTGCCGTCGCCAGGAGACAAAGAAATACCCATACTTGCCGTGACATAGAGTTCCGAGCCTTTGACAATCATAGCTTGGGCTACAATATCTAAAATGTTTCGAGCAATCTTGGCAGCATCCTGTTTTTCGGCAACTGGTTCGAGAACAATTGCAAATTCGGCAGATTCCAAACGAGCCACAATATTAATCTTCTCCGTGCAGTTGCTCAACCGCTCAGCAACTTTGCAAAGTACGTAGTCGCCGATATCGTGCCCCAAGGTACTGTTAATCCGGTTAATTCTATCTAAACTAAGAATGACAACGGGAATCATTTCGGGCAATTCTTTTTGCTTGTCTAATAGCAGACTTAGCTGCTCTCGTAACAGCGAACGATTTGGCAAGTTTGTCAAGCAGTCATGCTGGTGTCGGTGGAGAGCTATTTGAATAGTTGTGTGCAAGTTTTTTTCTTCAAATGGTTTCACAATATAGCCGAAAGGTTTCGTTGCATTGACGCGCCGCAAAGTGTTTTCGTCCGCATAAGCTGTCAAATAAACTACCGGAATCTGAAAGCGCGATCGAATTTCTTCTGCTGCTGTAATTCCGTCGATTTCTCCTTGGAGGTTAACATCCATCAAAACTAAATCTGGTCTGAATTCGGCTGCGGATTCAATCGCTTCTTCTCCGGAATACACAATACCTGTTATGCTATACCCTCTAGATATTAAACTGTCGGAAATGTCTTCCGCAATGATGCTTTCGTCCTCAACTATCAGAATTTTTTTATTTGACATTAAGTTGTCTCCTTGAAGTGCTATTTTGCTTGGAAAATGTTATTTTAAAATTCGTGCCAGCCGTTTCTAACAGTTCTATTTTACCCCGAATTTGCTTGACCAAAGACCCGACCAGTCGCAAACCCAATGTTCGGGCATTTCGATAATCTAAGTCTGGAGGAAAACCAATTCCACTGTCGCTCACAGCTAGCACGCAAACCCGGTTATTATCTAAAGTAAAATCTATTTTTATTTTACCTTGAGTTTGTCCTGTAAAAGCATACTTGAGCGAGTTTGTCACAAGCTCGTTGATAATTAACCCGCAAGGAACTGCCGTATCAATATTCATAGAACACGGCGCAATATTTGTTTGCAACTTGACGCCTTCTGTATGAATTTCATAAGCTTGGAATAAATTGTGGGCAAGATTTTGGATGTATTCAGCAAAGTCAATGTTTGACAAGTCTTTGGATTGATACAATTGTTCGTGCACCATGGCCATCGATCTGACTCGGTTTTGACTTTCTTTTAACATTTCACTAACGCGACTGTCTTGGATGTAGCGGGACTGAAGTTTGAGCAAACTCGAAATAACTTGAAGGTTGTTTTTGACGCGATGGTGAATTTCCTTGAGGAGGACTTCTTTTTCTGCGAGGGATGCTTTGATGCGATCTTCGTCGCGCTTGCGATCTGTAATGTCCCGCACTACTGCTTGAATTATTTTTCTACCGTTAATTTCCATTGCATTTAACAGCACTTCTGCGGGAAATTCTGAATCGTCTAGCCGTTTGTGCACCCAGTCAAAGCGACAGCTACCTGTTTGCATTGCTGCGGATATTTTTTGTGTTGCTAGACTGCACGAGTCTTGTCCGTTAGGCTGAAATTCCGGGGAGAATTCGCTAGGTTTCTTGCCGTAAAACTGTTCTTGATTGCTGCAACCAAAAATTGCTAGGGTGGCGAGGTTGCAGTCAAAAAAATTGTCTTCTTCGATCAGCATTACTGCGTCGCTGGTGGCTTCGTAAAGGCTCCGAAATTTGCATTCAGACTCTTGCAAAGAAACGATTAATTGGCTTTTTTGAGCTTCGGCGCGCTTGCGCTCGGTAATGTCTATTCCTACGGAAACTGCTGCGGTTCCTTGATGATATTTTTGAGCTACTATTAAATAATTGCAGGCTAAGCCGTTAATTTCTATATCTATTTCTTGGGAGGTTTGCTGACATGAACTGTGAAAAAAGTTTCGGATCAGTTGTCCAAAAGTTGAGCCTTTGTCGAGAAAGTTGATTTCTTCCCCGACAAAACTTTCAGGAGACCGTTTGAACGAGGTTGCTAAGTGCTGGTTGACTCCAATATACCGCAAATCTGAACTGACCCAAGAAATCAGTCCGGGCACGGCATCCAAGACGGCGCGAAGTTGGTCTGTAGCTTCTTGGAGTGCTTCTTCGGAGCGCTTGCGATCGCTAATATCTGTCGCCGTTCCGCACAAGCCTAAAATAGCGCCGTTTTCAGCTTGGTTGACGATGCTGTTGACGCGCAGGTGGACGGGGGTACCGTCTTTGCGGATGTGTACTATTTCGTAAGGCAAATTAGGGGTTTGTGGCTGAAGGCTGGTTCTTGCTAAGAGTTGGGCAAATATTTCTATTTGTCTGGCTTTTTCTTCTTTAATCAAAAAATCTGCAAAGCGACGACCGATCATTTCTAGGGGTTCGTAACCGTAGATCCTTTTGGCGGCGGAATTGACAAAAGTCAAGATGCCTTGAATGTCGATCGACCAAATCAACTCTTGGGAGGTTTCTACGAGGTTGCGGTACTTTTTTTCGCTTTCGGCCAGTGCTGCATTCGAGACTGCCGTTTGCAGAGTAAGTTTGTCTTCTAATTCTTGATTTGAAAGAGAGAGAGTTGTCATGGCTCGCTCGCGCTCGGTAATATCAGTAGAAACACCGACAGCCCCGACAACTTCGCCGTTGGCATGGAGCAGCGGTGCCGATCGAATTTCGTGAATAAAAGTCCCCTGTCGGGTATTCCAAGTGCGATCGTTTCCTGCGATTACCTGGGCAATATTTTCTAAGATCTCTGGCTGGCTGTAAACTGCAAAAATCGACTCTCCGACAGCCTCACCCGGTTCGAGCCCCAAATTTTCCAATCCTTTGCCTGCTGCAAGGGTTAACCTGCCGTCTTTGTCGGTTGCCCACAGGAAAACTGGAGCACAACTGACAGCGGCGTGCAGGGTTTGGTTGTCTTGCTTCAGGCGATCGATTTCTGCCTGAAGCCGATCGCGCGTGTTGCTTAATTCTACCGTTAGTCGATCGGCTTTTTCCTGCCAACTGGCAGCAGTGCCGCAGATTTCTGTGGCATTGCTGGAAGCATAGATGGATTGGTTGGAGTGTGACATGGTTACTCAGGGAAGCACTGTTATATTTAATCCCTGCCTATCTTTTAAGCATAAACTTTTTCAATCAAATATTAAAGTTCGTTGCGATACTCATCTGAGGAAGATTCGATAATTTCAAGCTAGTGTAAAGGATTCATAAATAGTGGCTTGCCCGGTTGTGTGGCGACTATTCAGAAATTGACAACAAGCTGAATAATGGTTGCGAATCGATACTTTTAGCCTAAGTATGTGTAGTATGGCAAAAAGAAGTTTCGCAATCCTCGGCTTGCACAAGACCTAGAATTATAAAGTTATTATATTTGCTTGCGTATATTTACGCACCTAGGAATCGGAAATCGCGAATTTTGAAATATAACCACCGGGCCCGACGGTTAGGAAGTTCTCGCATTGCACTTGCCCCATGCCGTCGATTGCCCCTTCCCTCTTCGTCATTTCCTCTTGCTTTTTCCAAGAGCCGCATCTGTGTTTTGCTTTTACACGCTGCTTTGGTGTGCGGGACAGTTGCTATATGTATATCAGCTTTGCTGTGCCGGGACACTATATGTATATCAGCTTTGCTGTGCGGGGACGCTCTGGGGAGAGTAAAAAAAGGTTTTTACTGTTGTCAGAGATGTTATAGCCTTTCTCAAAAAGATGAGGTATGACTGACAGCTTATAACCGCTTGAACGTATAGGGCTCTCTTCCCAACAACGTCCGCGAATATGGGAGCTAGATCCGCTATATGGCCTTTCTCAAAAAGATGAGGTATGACTGACAGCTTATATAACCCTTAAATTAAGAAGGGCCCAAGCCCAACAACGTACCTCATCTTTCTGAGATCCGCTATATATCGTTTCCGGTTGCATCGGAATTATTTAACCGCAGAGAACACAGAGAACACAGAGGGAGATAAGAGAGATGAATACAGGACGATGAAGGGCGGATTTGATATTACCCTTCCTTCTGACTTCTGCCTTATTTCTTATTCCTTCTGCGTTCAATTAATTCCCCAAGATTTGATAGTTTTGTCTAAACTGTCGCTGATAATAGTTTCGCCATCGCTGCTAAAAGTAAGATTTGTAACAGAAGCTTGATGTCCGCTGAGAGTGTGAATGTGTTCGCCAGTGGGGGCATTCCATAATTTGAGATTACCATCGGCGCTAGCACTGACAACAGTGCGCCCGTCGGGACTAAAGACGATCGCATTTATGGAGTTAAAATGCCCTGCCAAAGTTATTGGATTATCCGGATGCGATAGCTGGCGCAGTTGAATATTTCTGTCCCAGCCGCCAGCCGCCAAAGTCTGCCCGTCTCGACTGAAAGCTAGACAATTCGCATAACCTTTAATTGTTTGGGAGCATTCTCGGCTGCCGAGGTTCCAAAGTTTAATGGTATCATCAGAACTGCTGCTAGCGAGAGTTGGTGCGATCGGGCTAAAAGCCAGACTTGCAATTCCTCCTTTGTGCGCTTTCCAAGTTAAATGACTGCCAAAAGTACAAATTAACTTTCCCGTCTCTAAATTCCAAATTTTGATTGTAGTATCTGCCGAACCGGTGGCGATAACTCGACTGTCGGGACTGATGACAATTGCAGTAATTTCCCCTTCGTGTCCGAGGGAAGTATGTCGCAATTCTCCTTCCTGCCAAATTTCGATCGCGCGGTGTTTCGGAAGATTTCTGCTCCTGACAAAAACTTCGGTTTCTTGGCAAAGAACAAAAGTTTCTTGAGCGCGGGGATACTTGTCAACAGTATAGAGTATTTCTCCTGTCTCTAAATCGCAAATTCTAATTATTTTGCCGTGCAAACTCGCCGTGCGAGATCCTCCGGGACTAATCGCTACATTTGTCCCAGTTTTCACAGTGCGGATGCAGTCAAACAACTGGTAAGGTACGAATTCTGTTAAAGCTTGGCGGACAAAAGGTTCTGTCCTTTGTCGCAAAACTGAATAAGCAACTCGCTGCACTTCTGGTGCGGGATCAAGCAGCGCTTCAATTGCTAAATTCAAACCTGCATCTCCGTATTTAGGAGCATCTTTAACGGCGGCCATGCGCGGCTCGATACTAGGACTGTGCAAGCGTTGCTTGACTCCGGCGATGCCTCCCAAAACGGCGGCGGCGATCGGGATTTGACTTTGACCGCCGAGGACGGCATCATATTCTCTGGGTTGGTTAGAATTATCGGAAATCATACTATTTTATATTTTATAGTGACGATCAGAAAGATGAGGTACGTTGTTGGGCTTTAGCCCTCTGAATTTAGTGGTTTTACAAGCTCTCTGTTATACATCATCTTTTTGAGAAAAGCTATATATTGTAGATTGTAGATTTTATCTTGAAGAATTGGGGAATTAGTAATTAACTACCCAGACACGAAAGTTAATAACTGGTAGATCGATTTCAAACTTAAATTTTGGCAAGGGCATGACGCTGGCTGCCAAGCTGCCAGAAACCGGGTTTGAGTGCAGGCGCAAAAAAAGCAAAACCCGCAACAGTTCGTAAATATCGGGTTAAATAGCGTAAGTTCTAATTTATTGACTGTTGCTATTTATGTTATTATAATCAAATCAGCGTTTCACACAAAAATCCGAAAGTGATATGTCACACTTCACAACGATCAAGGTTCAGATCAAAAACGGCGAACTGCTGCATCAAGTGTTGGAAGAGTTGGGTTATCAAGTAGAGTGCAATGTGCAGGTGCGGGGTTATCGGGGCGACAAAACTAATGCCGAGTACGTGATTCGGCAGTCCAACGGTTACGATTTGGGTTTTCGGCGCAGCGGAGAGGATTATGAATTGGTGGCGGATTTTTGGGGCGCTCGCATTAACCAGCAGGAATTTGTCAATTCAATCAGTCAGAAATACGCGCGCAAAAGTTTGATGGCGGCGGTGCAGTCTGAGGGTTTTAATGTGGAAGAAGAGGAAACTTTGGCGGATGGAACGGTGAGGGTTGTTGTGGGTAAATGGGTTTAGCGATCGCCCTTTCGGAACTCGTTTTCATGTGCCCAGGACTTACGCAGGATCGGAGTGGCAATCAGATTTCTGCCTAAGTCCTAGTACCAATAGGAGAATCACAATGTGGGCAAAGGCGATCGCTCTGATTGAAAATTTGATGCTAAAGTGCGATCGCCAATTTGACAGTTAAGACATCATATCATATCCGCTCAATTACCATAACAAAAACGGTTCGTAGTGCGGACTTCAGTCCGCATCTTTCAAGGACTTGCATTCCGAACGATCGAACCCGAGCAATCGATCGGACATGATATCAATCAACTAAAAGAATGACGATAAAATCCGATCGAGAGCAACAAATTCAACAAAGTTGGGAAGCTAATGCTGACGCATGGGCGCGGGCGATCGACCAAAATCTGATTGCAAGCCGCCGCGCAGCAACGGATGAGGCTATTCTACAAGCTGTGCTGCGCTACGGGCCTCGGCGAGTGCTGGATGTCGGATGCGGTGAAGGTTGGTTGGGGCGCGCCTTAGCAAAGCACGGTGTAGAGGTGGTTGGAGTTGATGCTTCCCGTGGTTTGATCGATCGAGCTTGTGACAAAGGAGGCGGTTGTTTTCGGGCGATCGGCTACGATGAAATTATTGCCGATCCAGGGATACTCGGTCAACCCTACGATGGGATTGTCTGCAATTTTTCGCTACTCGGTGAGGAAATTGGAGGTTTATTGCGATCGTTACGCCAAGCCACAGTCTCAGACGGACATTTGTTAATCCAGACAGTTCATCCATGCACAGCGTGTCAGCAACAGCCCTATGTTGACGGATGGAAAATCGAGACTTTCGACAATTTCGGCGGAGATTTTCGAGAGCCGATGCCGTGGTATTTTCGCACAGTTAGCTCGTGGTTTCAACAAGTATCGGAATCCGGCTGGAGAGTGTGCGAAATCGAGGAACCGATACATCCACAGACGAAAATTCCTCTTTCCCTGCTACTAATTTGCCAGTCACCAAGCGATTGAAATCGCTTCTTGTCAAACCAAGTCCGAGCAGAGAAGGACTGAAGAGAAGAGAGGAAATTTCGTATAGTGCGATCGATGCGATATAATTAGAGCAAACAGGTAAACGAATATTAGGAAAAAAATACTTACCCATGAACATTACAGAACTCAAGACAGTAGTAAGCAAACTTCCACAAAATCAACTCGCAGAGTTTATCGAATGGCTTGACGAATTTCAAGAACCTCTTTGGGATAAACACATTGAAGAAGATTTGAAAGCAGGCAAATTCGACCCTTTGAAGCGACAAGCAGAACAAGTATTTAGTGAAGGAAAGTGTAGGGAAATTTGAAGCATTTTACATGAAATCTAGTCAGTCAGAATCCCCCCCAATCATTACACTTTACAAAGCACCTCAAAAACGCAAAGGTCAGAAATTACTGAAAGAAGGATTTCAACCAGTCGATTTTCCGTATAATCCTCCTTATGTTGATGGAAATTGCTATTTTGCAGGCCCCCACGATCGAAGTATTGCAGAAGAGTATAATCAAAGCTACAAAGAAGGAATACTGGAGGTTTCAATTGATCGGTCAAGTTATGAGCAGTATTTCAAGTCGCTGGAATATCGCTATGATGAGAAAGACGGTTACGAGCGAATTGAGGTAATTGTACCTCAACGCTTGTTTCCCATACTCAACCAATTTCCACGAGTCCTCAAAGCATACTGAATATTATGGATAGTCAAAGCTGGGAACAAATTAAGTTAAAGTACAGACTGGGGCAATTTTTGCTGGGTAAAGTTGAATATCATGCTCCCTTTGGAGTGTTTGTTAATATTGGTGAAGATGGTGTCAAAGGTTTGATTAAAATTCCAGACTTTTTGGATAATGGAGAGATGAGTGAAGAGATGTATCCTGAAATCGGTAGTGCGATCGGTGCAATTATTGTCGGATATAATGAGGCTAATTGTGGTGAAGTATATCTTAGTGCGAAGCCTAGTGTTTTGCATGAAATTCTTGTGCCGCTGAGAAGTCGTCCGGTGCTGGTTTGAAATAATTAGGTATGCTAATTTTACCGATCGCCATCCACCCGCTTAACCTGCTCTAAAGGTATATCTAGCGCTTCGGCAATTTGCTCATCGCTTAAGCCAAACTGCCGTAATTTATCTATTGTTTCAATCTTAGTTTGATTCTTGCTTTCCTGCTGCAAGTCGGGAGTTTCCGGCTGACTTTCATCTGGGGTAGGAGTGGTTTGTTCGGAACCCATGTTTACACAGCCGATTATATTATTATTACTATTAAAGCTTCGAGTACCCAAAGAAATATTTAGAGCACCTTGCCGTTCTACGACAGATTTAAGATTTTTTTTATCAACTTCTTCATCAAAGATATCAGATAACATTTGCAAAAGCTCATAACCTACATCCTTAGCATGACCCGGTGAACAACCACAATTTTCTGCAATGTCATCATACTTTTGACGCTTCAGCGTGCCTTCGATAATTCCGCGTTGCAAGTCATTTAAGCGTTTGCGTGTCTTGGCGTAGACAGCATCATCTATAAATTGAAGTATTTCTTGGAGGCGCATCATCCGGGATGTGGGAGGACATTAGTTATTATAGCCGACTTTATCCGTATTATTCCGTCCCGATCCGTCTTTTTTTGTTTTTTCCGTTGTTTACAATAATTTAATAAAAATCCGTCTTTTTCCGCTTTTAATTTTTTAGCGATCGGTTTAGTATCAATAAATCTGAGGCAAGCATCTTACTAGAGTGTTTACTGACAGGTGCGTAGTTGTGCCTCAGATCTGAAAAGGGTGTCGTCACATAGCATCAAACATCAATTTTATAGGTATAATAAATGGCAACATCAAATCCCTTGGGAAGTAGTCAGAGCATCAGTTTAGAACGAAATCAAGTTATTACTATAACCCAAAGAACAGTTCGTTTTTCAAATACTGTTTATCAAACTCACAATATAACAAGTTTTAGTGAAGGAGCGGTCGATATTGGAACGATTCCTTGGTCGATAATTGTCAGTGTTTTTTTTGCTTCACTGATAGTTGGTATAGGTAACAGTGCACTAGGTGGTTTGTTGATATTGGTTGCAATTGGAGGTGTAGCTTGGAACTTGACAAAGCCCAAATACCACGGTTTGTTAATTACTCTAAATTCAGGTGATAAAACGCTATTTGTTACGGATGAACTAGGAAAACTCAAACAGATAGTTTTAGGTATATATGATTTTATAGAACAAGAAAAAAACAACGTATCTTATGAAATATGTATCAATAATAGTGAAGTAAAAGGTAACTTTATACAAGGAGATGTCGGTGGTAATGCTTTGTTTGGCTCCGATAGATAACTGAGTCGAACGAATGATAAATCAAACTCAATCACTTAGGAGGATATTAACTATGGAATCAAAATCTGTAAAAATGGATAACAGCAGTTTTACTGGAAACTTGGTTCAAGGAAACGTCGATGGAAACGTAGAGTATAAACCCGTATCGGAGAGTAAATTAATGTCACAAACCTCCTATAATAATCATGGTCAGGTTGGGGCTATGGGTGAGAATGCCAGATCTGACAACAACACTTTTGTCCAACAATCAGAACAGAAACAAACTCTTGCTGCTTCAGCAAAAGAAATTCAAGAACTTCTCAAACAATTAGAGGTAAGTAATCCCACCGCTACTGATGCGGAAAAGATTGCTCATGTTAATGATGAAACTACCCCCAGTTTCAAGCGACGTGCAGTTGGTGCATTGCAGGCTGGTGGTGAAGCTGCGATCGAAGAGTTTTTAGACAATCCCTATGTCAATGTCGGGAAGGCGATCGTCAAAGGCTGGATAAAACCAGAATAGATTGTGGTGTGCGAGGATCGATCGCCCTTACCAACAAACCAAAGTGCGATCGCTCGTAACTACCAAATCGTTTCAACGTGAGGATAGCTCAGAATCTTCTCATCGCAAGTAACCAACGGAATATCATACCGCCGCGCGATCACTACTAAAATGCGATCGGCTGGATCTTTGTGAAACTCCCCTGGAAGCTGCGTACTTTCGATCGCATCCAGCGGATTTAATCGCTCAATGACTATACCTGAATGAGTTCTCGCTTGTGCGTACCAATCTGCGATCGGCAAAGGTAAAGTAAGCTTTCCCAGACTCGATTTCACGGCAATTTCCCAAACTGAAATTGCAGAAACCAATAAACCGCTTTGGTTTTCCTCAGCCTCGATCGCACGATTTGCCGCCACAGATAAATTACTCGGATCGTGCAGCAACCACAGCCAAATATGTGTATCCAGTAAAATCATGTACCCAGCGCATCCCATAAATCCGGCATCGGCTCATCAAAATCCTCGGCAATTACCAAGGGCATCCCGCGCAGAGGATAATGCTTTTGCGCTGTCAATCCAGCACTCGAAATCTCAGCAGAGTCGATCGACACAGAAGGCTCAGAGTGCGACAACCGCGTCTGACGCAAAAAACTCAATAGCACCTGAAGTACATCATCTGATGCTTGCTCAATCTCATTGATTAGCTCTTCCCGGAGTGTCACGATCGCACATTCTCCTTGCTAGACTTCTGTACCCATTATAATTTCCAATAGCAGCTTTATGCTAGGCGATCGCGCCAATTAGTTGTTTACTAACTTCTGACAACGATGACACTAACAGAATTACTCCCTACAATTAGACAACTTTCTGCGATCTACAAACGAGAGTTAATCCGCATTCTCCTGGCGAAAGAAGATATCAGTGAGGATATTTTTCCTTTGGAACCTTACAAGATTTACTACCTACCAACGCCCTACGAGAATTTTGGTGCTGGTGCAGCTTTGATGCAGGCAATGAATTAGGACTTCGCATGGGGTTCAGAAACCGGGTTTTTTGCCAAATCTGCTGGTTTCAACCCGTATTTTCGTAAAAAACCCGGTTTCTTTTCGGAGTGTGCCCTAACCCCAAAAATTAAGCTCGCCCGATGATAGAATCGAAATAGCGAGATCCATTTCCGATTCCCACCATGACATTCATCAACCCCAAAACCGATTACGCCTTCAAAAAAATATTTGGTTCCTCAGAAAGCAAAGACATTCTCATCAGTTTCCTCAACGCCATAATTTACGAAGGCAATCCGACTATTGCAGACTTAGAAATTATCAACCCCAACCTGCCGCCACAAGTAGAAGGCTTAAAAGACTCCTCTTTAGATGTCAAAGCCAAGCTGGCAGACGACACTCTAGTCATCATTGAAATGCAGGTATTAAACGTCGAGTCTTTCGGACAAAGAATCTTGTACAACGCAGCGAAAACCTACGCCTCTCAATTGCAGAAAGGACAAGGATATCGAATGCTCAGACCAGTAATTGCTTTAACAATAACTGATTTTGATATGTTTAAAAATAGCAACAACTTAATTTCGCGATTTGTCTACAAAGAAGAGGTTTCTAACTTACCATATCCCGATAACGATCTCAAGTTAGTATTTGTAGAATTACCAAAGTTCACCAAAACAGTAGACCAACTAGAAACTCTAGCAGATAAATGGCTCTATTTCATGAAATACGCGGTAACGCTCGCGGAAATCCCGCCAGTAATGGATAGCGTCCCCGAAATCCATCAAGCTTTTGACATCGCCGATCGAGTGAATTTAAGCCTGGAGGAAATAGCAAATATCGAACGGCAAGAAATGTTTATTTACGACCAGCAAGGCACGATAATTAAAGCCGAGCGAGACGCTAGACAAGAAGGCAGACAAGAAGGCAGACAAGAAGGTATACAAGAAGGCAGACAAGAAGGCAGACAAGAAGAAAAACAGGCGATCGCACGACAGTTACTCGATCGCCTAGATGACGCAACCATCGCCCAAATAACCGGACTTAGCGTTCAGGATGTGCAGAATTTGCGATCGGAATGAGATTTATTTCAAAAAGGGCGATCGCACCCGTCAAGTTCCATCGCCCTTTTGATAGAATCGAAATAGCGAGATCCATTCCCGATTCCCACCATGACATTCATCAACCCCAAAACCGATTACGCCTTCAAAAAAATATTTGGTTCCTCAGAAAGCAAAGACATTCTCATCAGTTTCCTCAACGCCATAATTTACGAAGGCAATCCGACTATTGCAGACTTAGAAATTATCAACCCCAACCTGCCGCCACAAGTAGAAGGCTTAAAAGACTCCTCTTTAGATGTCAAAGCCAAGCTGGCAGACGACACTCTAGTCATCATTGAAATGCAGGTATTAAACGTCGAGTCTTTCGGACAAAGAATCTTGTACAACGCAGCGAAAACCTACGCCTCTCAATTGCAGAAAGGACAAGGATATCGAATGCTCAGACCAGTAATTGCTTTAACAATAACTGATTTTGATATGTTTAAAAATAGCAACAACTTAATTTCGCGATTTGTCTACAAAGAAGAGGTTTCTAACTTACCATATCCCGATAACGATCTCAAGTTAGTATTTGTAGAATTACCAAAGTTCACCAAAACAGTAGACCAACTAGAAACTCTAGCAGATAAATGGCTCTATTTCATGAAATACGCGGTAACGCTCGCGGAAATCCCGCCAGTAATGGATAGCGTCCCCGAAATCCATCAAGCTTTTGACATCGCCGATCGAGTGAATTTAAGCCTGGAGGAAATAGCAAATATCGAACGGCAAGAAATGTTTATTTACGACCAACAAGGCACGATAATTAAAGCTGAGCGAGACGCTAGACAAGAAGAAAAACAGGCGATCGCACGGCAATTACTCGATCGCCTAGATGACGCAACCATAGCCCAAATAACCGGACTTAGCGTTCAGGATGTGCAGAATTTGCGATCGCAAGTTTGATGCGTCGAAAACCAGACATGACATTGTTCGCGTCCAATCTCTTAGTCTGCGGAGGCAGACTTCGTTTGTATAGACGCGGTTTCAACCGCCGGGCCAAAAACCCCTACCTCAAAAACAACTTATAAGCCGGATTTTGACTCTCATCCCCATACTGATAGCCCAGCGTATCCAAAAAAGCCTGCCACTCCTGCATCTCATCCGGCGGTACTTGAATTCCCACCACAATTCGCCCGTAATCAGCGCCGTTATTCCGATAGTGAAAAACGCTGATATTCCAATTAGGACTCATCGAACCCACAAACTTCATCAACGCACCCGGACGTTCGGGAAACTCAAAGCGATAAAACAACTCATTATCTGCTAGCATCGAACGGCCGCCCACCATATGCCGCAAGTGCAATTTCGTTAATTCATCATCAGTTAAATCCAAAGTTTTAAAGCCGCAATCTTCAAAACTCGCTGCTATTTTTACAGCATCAGCGCGGTTTTGAATTTGGACGCCGATAAAAATATGTGCTGCTTTCTCATCCGCAATTCGATAGCTAAATTCAGTTAGATTGCGCTTTCCCAAACATTCGCAAAACCTGCGGAGACTTCCCGGTTGTTCGGGAATTGTGACAGCAAAAATAGCTTCGCGGCGTTCGCCAAACTCTGCCCTTTCTGCTACAAACCGCAGGCGATCGAAATTCATGTTCGCGCCGCAAGCAACCGCAATTAATGTTTCCCCTGCGATTTGTTCCCGTTCCACATAAGCTTTTGCACCTGCGATAGCCAATGCGCCAGCCGGTTCTAAGATCGATCGCGTATCCTCAAAAACATCCTTAATCGCCGCACAAATATCATCCGTATCCACTAAAATAATCTCATCCACATACTCCTGACAAAGCCGAAAAGTTTCCTCCCCAACTTCCCGCACCGCAACGCCGTCAGCAAATAAACCCACCTGCGACAACCGCACCCGTTTACCCGCTTTCAGCGATTGATTCATCGCATCGGAATCGACAGGTTCCACACCAATAATCTTAATTTCCGGGCGCAACCGCTTGATATAAGCCGCAATTCCCGAAATCAATCCACCGCCACCAATTGCTACAAAAATTGCGTGAATTGGTTTTTGATGTTGCCGGAGAATTTCCATGCCGATCGTACCCTGTCCCGCAATCACGTGCGGATCGTCAAAAGGGTGAATAAAAGTCATGCCTTTTTCGGCCTCTAATTGGCGCGCAAAAGCGTAGGCATCATCATAGGTATCCCCATGCAAAATCACCTCTCCACCGCGCGCTATCACCGCATTAACCTTCACCTGCGGCGTCGTTACGGGCATGACGATAATCGCGCGAGTTCCCAGGTGGCGGGCGGCGAGGGCGACTCCTTGGGCGTGATTTCCAGCAGAAGCTGCGATCGCACCTTGTGCTAGCAAATCCGGCGACAGTTGCGCCATTTTGTTGTACGCGCCCCGCAGTTTGAAGGAAAACACAGACTGCATATCTTCGCGTTTCAGCAGCAGTTTATTGTTGAGCCGTGTTGATAGATTGGGGGCTACTTCTAGGGGGGATTCTTGAGCAACATCGTAGACGCGGGCGGTGAGGATTTGTACTAGGTAATCACAAAGCATGGGCTGGGGGGTGAGTAGATGCGGGATGGTGGGATAATTGTACGGTATTTGTGTTAGTGTGTTGCGGGGAATGGCGATCGGGCTTCGCAGCTACGAAAGATTCAGTCAACTCACTCGGATGTCGTTACATAAATAGTCAAACCAACTCTGGCATCGCGATCGAACTTTAAGCCTAATTCTGTTTCCGAGGCTATCTCCACACGATTTTGAGACAGATCGTTAAGCTGAATGCTCTCAATTTTAGCAGAGTAGCAGTACGACAATTCCTTATTAACTAAAACAAGAAAAACACTTTCTCCTACAGTTAATGTAACTTCCTTAACTTTCGCTACACCTGCTTGTGGCTTTTTGAACCACTCAGTAATGTTTCCAATCTCCCTTACCAATCCTCTATCTATCTGGAGTAAAATTATATTATAGGTCACTAAATCGGCAAGGGATTTGCATAAAGCCTCAACAAAATCAGCTAAGTCCAACAGTTCTTGAATTCCCAATATCTCGTTTACAGAGCCGTGTGCTGCTTTATTACGATAGTCAACCAGTTGTTTTAGTTCTCCTTCTGCCGAGTTTTGACGGCTGCGAACTTCCTCTACAAAATATTTAATTTCTTTGTGGTTGATTACCCATTTCCATGCCTCATCAATTCCCGCATTTCTCAAAAGTGTTTCTAACACTTCCTTCCGTAAATTTTGCTCTCGCATTAGGAAAGCATCAGGAAGTAGCTGGTATTTTCCAGTGTCAGTAATTCCACAGGATAATCCTTGTACTACCTGCTCAACTGAAAGGTGTTGAAACCTATTCTTTTTGATGTCAATCAATAAACGCCCTATACCCTCTCGATGGGTATTTTGGATTTGTTCTCCTAAATCTGAATAACGCGGAACCAAATCGGGCATCAGTCGCAACCAATCCGAAATTAAATCCTCAACAAAGCGCTCGTAAATAGCATACAATCGGGTTACTACGGCACAGCGTTCGTAAATTTGCCATTCTCGTTTGCCAGGGATTACTTCTATTAATGCGGCAAATTCCGGATTTTCTTTCAACTGTTTTATATCTGAACTGTCTTGAAATACGATTTTTCTAAGTCTATCGTTAGTCTTTATCATCGAACGGACAGTAGAAATTTTGAGGCTGACTGTCTTGAGAAGCTCGTCAAACATCGCAAGTTACTCTCCGATCACTTGCGAAAGCATTTCGTCAAATATCCCGATTCGCTCCTGAATCTCTGCCTTGGTTTTTCCGCCTCCTGTGAGAAGACGAGATTCAGGTTTTTTAAAGATATTCTTTGTCTCTTCAATAATTCGGTCTTTTAGAGCAATTAATCTTTTTTCATGTTGCAAGTACCTACTTAAACCCACCATAATTGCATCATAATATGCTTTATAAGTCTTGTTTGACCAAGTTTGAGTTTTCTGGTCAAATGGTTTGAATAAATGCTCTCCGTAAATTAGGTGAGCTATTGTGATAGTTTTGAGAAAAATAGATTCCAAATAATTGATATCTTCCTCATCAAAATTTAAACTTCTCATCATGTACAAATCTAAAAAGCCTTCCATTCCCCGTTGGTAATTATCAACATTTCTGAGAGCAAAAAAACGCAGAACTAACTCAGCATCTTCCATTTTTTTATAAAGGGTATTTTTCTCCAATTCGGGGCTGTTATCCTGTGTCGGAATTCCCCAAGCTTCTGCAAACATGGGATGGCGCGATAATTTTAGCAACAGTTCATTGAACTTTCCATAATACAAACAGTTTCGCACTTCCTGTTGACTTAAATCTACGCCTCCAGTGTTAAGGCGCTCGAAGGTTTTTTGTTTTAAGAATAGAGCCTCTTCAGGATCGGAGGTTGATTCTGCAATAATTACTGTAGATGATATAGAACGACGGTCGATACCTGCTCTAATTTTTTGAGGAAGTTGATTGTAGGTACGTCCATTTAATTCAGGCCAAAGTTCCAGCCCTGTTAATGAAAGCTTGTTTTCATAAAAATCCTGAATCGCAGTAATTCTTTGTTGACCATCCATAACCTCATATGAATAGTATTCTTTTTCGTATAAAATTATTGATGGAACTGGAATATTGACTAGAAATGATTCGATTAGTTTGGATTGCATTTTGGTAGTCCAACGTGCCCTTCTTTGGTAAAATGGTCGCACTTCCATATAACCAGGCTGCTTTAAAGCCTGGACAAAACTCGGAAGCTTTTCACGGTTGATTTCAGTAAGAATTCTATTCTCTCTTAACTCGTATTTATGGTTAATTTCACTATCGGATATTTTAGTGCGAGTTTTTGCTGGCG
The DNA here is from genome assembly GCF_020883145.1 of Microcoleus sp. CAWBG27. Lineage (NCBI taxonomy): Bacteria > Bacillati > Cyanobacteriota > Cyanophyceae > Oscillatoriales > Microcoleaceae > Microcoleus > Microcoleus sp. CAWBG27. The sequence goes on along the minus strand of NZ_JAHREU010000058.1, from coordinate 11,483 downwards.
AACTCTCCCACATTTTTTGTTCAAATGATGCGAGCTGCATTTCCGTAGTCTCCCTAAGCACAACTTGTTAATAATTATAGCATTTTCATGATTAGCCGATCGACTCAAATCTATCAAACTTGCGATCGTCAATTATTTGAGATCCCCGACTTCTTCAAGAACTCAGGGATACACAGCAACAAAACCCGAAGCTTCCAACCCTGCATATCTCTAATCAGGACGCGCAAAACCCGTTCGAGGGTCACTAATAAACAAACCCAAAACCAGCGAGTCCATCACCGTATCCCAGACAGGAGTCAAACGTTCAGCATCATCAACCCAGTAATCAAAAGTAATCAAACACTGAACATTAGAACCCAATCCGATACAGATTCGCGAATAAGCTTCCCGCTGTTCTGGAGGGTCGATAAACTTAAATTCAGTCCAAACAACCCGAGCAGTTTGCCGCTTCAATTGAATGATTTCCCCAGGATCGATCGGATTTCTGGTATCATCTTCAACTATCTTCTGTAATAGCGGTACCAGCGGAAATTCTCCCCAATTACCAGGAGGTAACAAATTAAACGAAACCTCCAAACAACAATCATCATCCGGCGGTTTCTTATCCGTAAACCGGAACGACTTTGTATCCGGTTCAAAATGCCAATCTTGGGGGACATCAAAGCGGACTGCACCTCTTCCAGCGACAAAGATGCGAGTTCCAGGCTTTGACTTCCAATTGTGGTCTTCTTTGAGCTCTAGAGTTTCCTTGAGCCATTCTTGCTTTTTGCGCTTAGACATAAACAAAACACCAAATTACTGCTAATGTGTAGTTTGAGACTTGGTTAACACATTTTAACTCTATTTTGCTCGCCCTTTGCTCAAATATAATAATCATTACAAAAATTATAAATTTCTTTCTTCTCTATTTCTCCGCCTTCTCTATTTCTCCCCGGTTTAAAAAAATACTTTCACAAATTCCTAATTTTTATTTTTAACTTGAGGAATCACATATCTAATGCCGCCTTTATTTCCCGCCGCATCACCTCGGTAGCGGGGGATAACATGAATCGCAGCGTGACTGCGACTTTGACCCGCATCTTTATTAATATTGATTCCGACATTAAAACCATCAGGCTGAAACTCTTTAGTTAAAATTTCTTGCACCTTATTAGCCATAAACCAGCAAGCCGATTGCTCTCGAAACGGCAATTCAAAATAATTTGCAGTGTGACGTTTTGGAACAATTAAAACATGACCTTTGCTAGCGGGATAACCGTCAAAAATTGCATAGGCTGTCGCTGATTCTGTCAGTAAAGTTAGGTTTTTGTACGGATTGCAGAATATGCAGTTATTCGTGGAATTTCTTTGATGGTTGTAATGCACGTATTCGTAGATTTCGCAAGACTCATTTAAGAGAGACGACTTAAATGGAAGTTTGACAATGCACTGATAGGTAGGTTTTTTGTGTACGTAGTGTTCTCGAAAACCTTCTTTTTTGATATCCCTTCTCACGGCAAAATATGCTTTACCTCCTGGTTTTAACAGGTGCGACACTTCCATCAGCACATTCGCTTGTTCTTCGGGAAACAAGACATTCAAAACATAAAAGCAAATGATAGTATCAAATTTATGTTCGGGAAATTCAGGAAAATAATAAGAGTCGTAACCTGCAATATCAAAGCCTTTTTGCTGCAACAATTTAACATCGCTGCCGAAGCCGCACCCAAAATCTAAAACTTTACCTTGAAGCAAGTTTTGCTCTAATAAAAATCTTGCCGGAAATGACAGGTAAATTCTTTCAATTGCTGTGAGGTGGCTGAATTTATTTTGTTGCTTCTTCATGGCGACATAAACTTGATTTAAATCGATATTCTTCAGTCCGCGGAGCCGGACTTTGTTTGTGTAGAAGCGATTTCAATCGCCGAATTTTATCTTAATAACAATTGTATCATTATTGCAGTTTGGCGATCGCACTTCTATCCACCAACACCTTACCAGTCAGCAAATCCCGCACCGTAGCTAACAACACGCGCCTTTCATCCACCTCAAAACTCACCGAAACCCTGTCAATACCCAAGACTCCGGGCGGGTTCAAATGCGCCACACAAACCTGCTGGTGGTGGCTTTCCAAAGAACGAAAATCGCTGTGTTTGTTGAGCAAACTGCTCGTCATTTGCCCTTTTTCGTTAAAAGTAACCTCTGCTTGCGACACCTCCGCAACTTCTCCAATATCTAACCTAATTTCCCTTTGACCTTCAATGGCAACTTGCAGCGTCAACTCTTCGGAACTTTCACAAGGATACTTCATTTCTTTGCTAAAAATCGGCGAATAAGTATAAGCTTTAGCATAAGGTTCCCAGAGGCGAATTGCATAGGTGTGGCGCAAATAATCGTCAACACTCGCCAATTGTGTCAAGGCTAAAGCGCCGTGGGCTACAGCTTCAAAAGGCTTATCAGTTTTAACTTTTTGCCGCCCAAAATAGGAAACCACTAAATTAGATACAGCCGGAATCATAGAAGTTCCTCCTACCAGCAAAACCTGTTCGATATCTGCTTTGCCGATCCCTTTTCCCAGCGCAATGCTCAACACTTCGTCTAAAGCTTCCCGCAATTGTTCCAACAACTGCCGAGATTCCAGGATTTCTTCAAGCTGATCTCGGTTTAGCACCAAGTCATGGGACATAAAATTCTCGTCGTCAAACCAACTTTCCTTCGCCTCATTAACTTGAGACACTTGAATCTTTAACTTTTCCGCTATTTCTAATAAATTTTGCCAGCCCACGCCGCCGACTTCTGCCCGCGACGAACCAATTTGCCGCAAATAATCTTCCACAATCCAGATGTCAATATCTTCGCCGCCGACATAAGCATCCGATTTTGCCAATACTTCGGCACGCACCCCCCCCAGCCCCCCCTTGCTAAGGGGGGGAGCAAGATTTGTCTCCCCTTTACTAAGGGGGGGAGCAAGATTTGTCTCCCCTTTGCTAAGGGGGGGAGCAAGATTTGTCTCCCCTTTGCTAAGGGAAGGATCGAAATTTCTCCCCCCCTTTATAAGGGGGGGTAAGGGGGGGGTAACAGCAGTACGGACTAAACTTAAATCTAAAGTTCCGCCGCCAAAATCGACTACTAAAACTAGAGAGCCGGGGCGTTGTACGGCATATCCCAGGGCGGCGGCGGTGGATTCATCTATTAGCTGAACTTCCTCAACTCCGAGAGATTCTGCTAAGTCGCGAAACCAATCAAGATATCGCTCAAATGCTCCGACTGGTACTGTAAAAATTAATTTGTCTGGTTGTATGTTTTGCTGATATAATTGTTTCCATATAGTTCTGATAAATTGTTCAGCTACTGATTCCGGCGTGTAGCTTTCACCGTCTATATTGCGTGCTGGGGGCTGATAATCGGCAGCCAAGTCGCGTTTAAAAGCTTTGAAAAAGCGGTCGGGCTGGGATTGTCCTAAACGCTGCGATCGCACTTTTTCTCCCAATAGCAACTCTCCCGCATTTTTCACAAACACTAAAGTCGGCACTACAGGTATTTCTCGCACATCTGGGTTCGATTTATTGGTCTTGAAAATGCGGGACATTTCGCCCAATCTCAAAGTTTCTGGTGTTTGCGTATCCGGGTTGAGAATGCAAACAACCGTGTTGCTGGTACCGAAGTCTATTGCAACTGTAGTCATGTCTATTTTAGATTTTCAATTTAATTTGTTATTCCCGGTGGAAGGCTGCGACTAACTTTAGCTGGAGCAAGAATTTGCTCTCCATCCCGATAGCCGACAAACCGAATATAAACTAACTCTCCTTCTGTTATATCTTCAACATCCGGCTGGTGCAACTGCGGATTGTAAGCAACTTGTTCCCAAGCTGAACCAATTGTTTCAAAATCCCAACTTGACAAGAGATTTTCTAGAGGCGTAAACAAAGCAGAGAGATTTTTGGCGGGCATATTCGGCTTGGCTTCTGCCATTTTGCGGGCGGCGGGATAGTTGGTTAACAAAGTTTGTAACTGTTCAAAGGTGGCGCGGCGAAAATCGGCTGTGAGTTGAGTTTTTTGTTGCTGCAATTCTTCGCGCAGCCGGAAACACTGCTGTTTCAATTCTTCGATTTCGCTGGGATTCGTGGTGGCTTCAGGCGATAGGGGCAGTGCGCTTAAAGTGCGATCGAATTCCTGGAAATTTAAATTTAGCACAGTTGCCAGCCGCCGCAATTGGTCTAGGGTGAGTTTTCCCACGTCTCCCTGCCGTACTAGGCGCACCCCGAACCGACTTAATCCGGCTTTTTCGCCTAAATCTTGCCAATCGACGATATCTAGCTGATTCATGCGTTCCCGGAGGATTGTATCGTACTTAAAGTCGATCGCATCTCCGGCCTCGGATGCAGCATAAAGGTACACTAAAATTAGAAAAATGCCCCCGACAGCTAGCGCGATACCGAAGGCAGGCCCTGTTGTTATATCAACTGTTGCACCGAGGAAATAGAACATTGTTAATTTTTCTAAACTTGTTTTAAAGTCTGAGTTTGTTCGGCGGTCAAATTTTCTTCGCCTTCATAGTATGCTGGCAGCAAGTCTTGAGATTCTACTTTGCCGAGGGCGGTTTCAATTCCGGCGGTGGTTTCGGTGCAACTCGAACCGGTGGCGTTGAGGACGGTTTCGGTAATTTTGCCGTCTTTGCCGATGCGGTATTCTATTTGGCGGTACTCTGCCATAGTTCCTCTTGGTTTAATTTTTGACGGTTGACTTTTGACTGTTGAGTTATATTATAGATTCTGTTTACCAATTATTCAAATGAATTTTTGTAGCGACAATGCAACCGGGGTTTCGCCGGAAATTATGGCAGCGATTGCAGCGGCTAATTGCGGTGCAGTTATGTCCTATGGAGATGATGAATATACGCAGCGTTTGCAAGTTAAATTTTCGGATTTGTTCGAGACATCTGTGACGGTTTTTCCCGTAGCCACCGGTTCTGCTGCTAATGCTTTAGCCCTGGCGGTGATGACTCCTGCTTACGGGGCTGTTTACTGTCACGCCCAATCTCATATTAATCTGGATGAATGCGGCGCGCCGGAGTTTTTTACAGGCGGTGCAAAGTTAGTTACAATAACAGGAAGTGATGGTAAGATAGAGGCAGAGACTTTAGGTGAAATAGTCGATCGCGCTGGTGCAGGAGTAGTCCACCACGTACAGCCCGCCGCCGTCAGCATCACCCAAGCCACAGAAGCCGGCACAGTCTACAATCCAGCGGAAATTGCCCAGATTTCGGAGGTTGTTCGCAGCCATAATTTGCACCTGCATATGGATGGAGCTCGCTTTGCTAATGCTGTTGTGAGTTTGGGCTGTTCTCCTGCGGATATCACTTGGCGCGCTGGTGTGGATATTCTCTCATTTGGAGCGACAAAAAACGGCGCAATGGCTGCGGAAGCTGTGGTATTTTTCGATCGAGAATTAGCAAAAACTTTCCCATTTTACCGCAAGCGCAGCGGGCATCTGTTCTCAAAGATGCGGTTTTTGTCGGCGCAGTTGGAAGCATATATAACGGATGATTTGTGGCTAAAAAATGCGACTCACGCCAATAAGATGGCAGCTAAATTAGCCGAAGGTTTGGCCGGAGTTGAGAAAGTCAAGTTTTGCCATCCCGTCGAAGCTAACGAGATTTTTGTGCAGCTTCCCGAATCAGTGATTGCAGCAGCTTTGAGTCATGGTTTTCAGTTTTATCGGTGGGATAACTCTACTGTCAGACTGGTAACAGCTTTTAATACTAAAGAAGAAGATGTTAATGCTTTTGTTGATTTGTGTAAAGGCGAGCTTTTCCATATTTAAAGGTTTGTAGTGAGGGCTTTAGTCCTTCTTGGATGCGGACTAAAGTCCTCACTACAAACCTAGAGTTTAAAGGTTCGTAGTGAGGACTTTAGTCCTTCTTGGATGCGGACTAAAGTCCTCACTACGAACCTAGAGTTTAATCGATTCAGGAATAGGTTCTGCAACTGCTGCTAATTCGGGTTCCTCTGCTTCGAGGTGCGCTTCCAAAAGTGCCAGATTTCTCATGTTTGACTTATAAAAAGCATCGAAGATATCCCCGACTAAAGGCACTGAGCCAATAACAGCTTCTAAACCAATATTGTAAATCATTTTGCCTAGAGTTTTGGGCGGAATGTTGAATTGAGTTGCCAAATAAATTAAGTAGGCAGAAAACGCAGTATCTACTATATCGCCAGCACCGGGAACTAAACCAATAATTGGATCTAAGCCAATGCGAAATTTAGTACCGGGGATGCCAATGGCGGTATCCATCAGGCGACTGAGTTTGCGGATGCGGTTAAGGGTGGCAAGACGCTCTATTTTGTTCATATTATTATTGTTGGACTAGCTGGAAAAAACGACATCAGTCCGAAGACAGAAAAAAGTATCGCCCTGACAGGTTCGTAGTGAGGACTTCAGTCCTCTTCAAATCAGAAAGGACTCGCATTCCTCACTACAAACTTTATAACAGGTTCGTAGTGAGGACTTCAGTCCTCTTCAAATCAGAGAGGACTGAAGTCCTCACTACAAACTTTATAACCGGTTCGTAGTGAGGACTTCAGTCCTTTTCAAATCAGAGAGGACTGAAGTCCTCACTACAAACTTTATAACCGGTTCGTAGTGAGGACTTCAGTCCTCTTCAAATCAGAGAGGACTGAAGTCCTGACTACAAACTTTATAACCGGTTCGTAGTGAGGACTTCAGTCCTCTTCAAATCAGAGAGGACTGAAGTCCTGACTACAAACTTTATAACCGGTTCGTAGTGAGGACTTCAGTCCTCTTCAAATCAGAAAGGACTCGCATTCCTCACTACAAACTTTATAACAGGTTCGTAGTGAGGACTTCAGTCCTCTTCAAATCAGAGAGGACTGAAGTCCTGACTACAAACTTTATAACCGGTTCGTAGTGAGGACTTCAGTCCTCTTCAAATCAGAGAGGACTGAAGTCCTGACT
>NZ_JAHREU010000058.1:0-4429 GCF_020883145.1 Microcoleus sp. CAWBG27 | reverse complement strand
ACAAACTTTATAACCGGTTCGTAGTGAGGACTTCAGTCCTTTTCAAATCAGAGAGGACTGAAGTCCTGACTACAAACTTTATAACCGGTTCGTAGTGAGGACTTCAGTCCTCTTCAAATCAGAGAGGACTGAAGTCCTCACTACAAACTTTATAACCGGTTCGTAGTGAGGACTTCAGTCCTCTTCAAATCAGAGAGGACTGAAGTCCTCACTACAAACTTTATAAGGGTTATTTTATGATATAATCGGCGACGATCGCAAATTGGGAATTAGCTACACTTCAATAAACTTAACTATAGTTAATATGCTGAATTCCCCATTCGTGCATCGAATCAATAATTGGTTTAAGACTTTCGCCCAAAGGCGTGAGCGAATATTCAACTTTCGGCGGAACTTGCAGGTAAATTTCTCGGTGAACAATCCCATCTGACTCCATCTCCCGCAACTGCTGCGTCAGCATCTTTTGAGTAATGCCGTTGACAGCTCGTTGCAGCTCATTAAAACGCTTCACTCCTTGAAAGAGCTCCCGGAGGATTAAGACTTTCCAGCGCCCGCCAATCACCTCTAAAGTTCTTTCTACCGGGCAATTTGCGCGCTCAATAGTTCCTTCTTTAGCTTGCATAGTATCTTTTTGGTAACTACCGCACTTTTAAGTGCGTACTTCCCATAATAGCTTGACTTGGTTTAAAGTAGAAACATCCGAGAAATACCCGAAGTCATTCCCAAATCTAAAATCTAAAATCGAAGGAGGATTCAGAAAATGATTGCAGTCAGAAAAAGTGAAGCAAGAGGACACGCTAATCATGGTTGGCTCGACAGTTATCACACATTTTCCTTTGCCAACTATTACGATCGCAATTATATGAATTTTCGCTCGTTGCGGGTGATCAACGAGGACGTAGTCAACCCCGGCAAAGGTTTCGGCACTCACGGGCACAGCGACATGGAAATCATTACCTATGTACTGGAAGGAGCGTTAGAACACAAAGACAGTTTAGGTACCGGCGCAGTAATCAAACCCGGTGAAGTGCAGCGAATGAGTGCAGGTACGGGCATCCAACACAGCGAGTTCAATCCCTCGCAAACTGACCGAGTTCATTTGCTGCAAATCTGGCTGTTGCCCGATACCAATGGCTTAGAGCCGAGTTACGAACAGCGGGATTTTCCCCTAACAGAAAGGCGCGGGAAACTGCGCTTAGTTGCGGCGCGAGATGCGAGAGATGGTGCAGTAAAAGTGCATCAAGATGTCGATTTGTATGCAGCAGTTTTGGATAAAAACTCGCGGGTTTCTCATGTTTTACAGCCCAATCGCCATGCTTGGATCCAAGTTGCTCGCGGTGCTGTTTTGCTCAACGGCTTGACTTTAGAAAAGGGTGACGGTGCGGCGGTTAGTGATGAGGCTGAGTTGGTTATTGAAGCCGCAGAAGATGCGGAGTTTTTGCTGTTCGATCTCGCATAAAATTTAAGGCGAAATCCCCGAATTATTAGAAAAATCGGGGATTTGAGCCACTCGGCGGTTCAAACCGATCCTACACAAACAAAGTCCCTCTCTAAGAGACTAAGAAATTAATTAGCCATCCAAGATTTTGTCCCAAAAATACCTGCGATAAGTTCGGGAATGCCAAAATCAACATCTAAGGTTTCCCAGTGTACGCTGCTACCAGAAGGCGGCAGCCAAACATCAGCAAGTTGTTCTGGCGAAGCATTTTCTAAGCCTTGTGCAAGCCTCGGAGGAAAACAGAAAATAGCACCGTTTTTGAGCTTGATAACAATTAAATCTTCCGACTGATTGTAATGCACGGATTCGGCACGCGGCTTTATAGCCTCAGCGGTTTTCCATGTTTGCTTGGCTTGGGCTATTCGATCTCGGAGATTTTCCTCTGTTAACTCTTTGTTCCAGTTTCTAGATATCATGTCTACCTCCACTATGAATAATTTACAAGCAATCGAGCAATGGTTCGACAACTTCTCGGGTTTCTTTACTACTAACTACCGGCACAATTTCAAAAGTCGCTCCAGAACCGCGCCACTTCAAAATCCATTCCTGAAGTAAGCGCAAATCATCACACTCCATAAGCTGGAAACATCTACTAAAATTGGGTTCTACCCAACTATCAATATATTTAAGACCCTCAGGAAACATTCTGCCTTCGTCACGAATGCGCTGATAAATTGGCAGCATATCATTATCTTTGAATCGTTCAATAATCATGAATAGCATTCGATCCTCCTTAGAATTCGATCGCACTTGCAAACACTCTTCCATTCTCAACCGTCAAGGCACCACAAACCGGAAAACTAATCCGTCTGTTGATATGTGGATATGTTACATTGACAAAATCATGAACTACAGCAGAACAATTCCGGCTATTTTGAGTGCTACGATCGCCCTAAGTGCGATCGCCCTCATCCCACTCACCTCACCTCCCATCGCCCTAGCCTTAACCGCCGACGCAGTTAAAACCGTCGCCAAACAAATCACGGTACGCATCCAAGGCACAAAAGGCGGTTCCGGAGTAATTTTAGAAAAACAAGGTAGCACGTACTATATACTCACCAACTGGCACGTAGTCGATAAACCTGGCGATTACGAAGTTGTAACTCCCGACGGTAAAGCTCACTCTGTATCATACGGCCTGGTGCGGCGAATGCCCGGTGCAGATATCGCGATCGTCCCTATCAGCAGCCCTCAAAGCTATCCCCTCGCCCAATTAGCTAATTCCCCAGCAACTCCCGGAAAAAAAGCCTATGTGGCTGGTTGGCCAATATCCGGCGGTTCCCTGAGACAACCGATTTTCATCGCTACGGAAGGTCAATTTACCGGCCGCCAAACTCCATTAAATGGCTATACTTTGGTATACAACAACTTAGTTAGGGCGGGAATGAGCGGCGGCCCAGTCCTTGACGATGCGGGAAAAGTTGTCGCAATTAACGGCATTGTCAAGTTAGAAGACAATTCGGATAAAATCGTGGCGGCGGGAGTAGAAATTAGTAATATCATGAAATGGCGATCGACTATTTCGCTACCAGTCCTTCCCCAATCGCCAACAGCTACAAATCCGAAAACTCCTGTCAATAATCCGCCTCAGAAGCCCGGAAGTGCGATCGCCTTTGCCACCACAAATACCCTCAAAGCCCCTTCAGAAGTTGTCAGTTCCCTTGCCCTAGCTTCCACTACTTTTACCACAGGAAATAGTAACGGCACAATCTCTGTTTGGAACTTCCCCAGCGGGCAATTAAAAACTACGCTGCAAGGACACGCCGAAGCCGTAAACGCCCTAGCATCGAGTGCGGATGGAAACGTGTTAGCTAGCGGCAGCGATGACAAAACGGTAAAAATTTGGAATTTAGAAACAGGCGCGGTTGTCCGCACTTTGAGCGGGCATTCTGGTGCTGTTTCGAGTGTTGCCATCAGTCCCGACGCTCAGTTTGTCGCGAGCGGCAGTTGGGACAAAACGATTAAGATTTGGAATGCGAAAACAGGGGCATTGCTGCGGACTTTAACCGGGCATTCTGGATTAGTGAATGCTGTAGCAATTAGTCCCGATCGCCAAACTTTAGCTAGCGGCAGCAAAGATGGTTCAATTAGGTTGTGGAATTTAAATACAGGTCAAGCAATTCGCACCATTAGCGGCAAAAACTTGTCTGTTTTGTCCCTAGCTTTTACTGCCGATGGCAAAACTTTGGCCGCCGGTAACAGCAACGGTACTGTTGGGTTGTGGAATGTCGGAAACGGTCAATTAATTCGGCGTTTGAGCGGACATACCGATGGAGTTTGGTCGCTGGCAATCAGTCGGGATGGGAGTATGCTGGTTACTGGGAGTTGGGATAAGAGTGTAAAACTGTGGGATGTGCGATCGGGCCAATTGAGAGGTAATTTGAGCGGACATTCTGGCTATGTTACTGCTGTGGGAATTAGTGCAGATGCTAAGACTATTGTGAGTGCGGGTTGGTTGGGGGAAATTAAGATTTGGAAAAGAAGTTAAGATTTTTTTAATTAACCGCAGAGGGGCAGTGAATCGGCTATTCAAGCGACGTAACGTGGGCATCTCAATGAATGTAAATCCATGAAAAAATGGCTCATATCATGTCCGGTCGATTACCATAACAAAAACAGTTCGTAGTGCGGACTTCAGTCCGCTTTCATGCTGCGGACTGAAGTCCGCACTACGAACGAACTAAATTACTGTCAACTGGACAAGGATAATGTCAATAGCCGATCGCGCGCGCAGTTTCCGTGCAACTGGGATTAAGCGTTACGGATTAAAGCTTTCAGGGTTCAGGCAATACAACAGAAGAGCTTTTGGCGTTGCTGAGTTAGAGTATGAATAGGAGGAATAATTTATGCAATGCCCTGAATGTAAATCAACCCATATCCGTAAAAACGGCAAGAAGAAAGGAAAACAAAATCACATTTGTGTCCAATGCA
>NZ_JAHREU010000057.1:19499-53835 GCF_020883145.1 Microcoleus sp. CAWBG27 | reverse complement strand
TGTTGACAGATCCACTTGATAATATGGATCTGTCAACTCCTGGGCGCGAGTAGGTCAAAGCGATCGACGACCACAACTGTCTCGATATCTCCTGACATGACTTGTCCCAAAAAGGCAAGAATTTCTTTGCGTGTGAAGTTGAGTCCGTATCCAATGTATTGGAATTCGTCATACACGGTGGTTTTTTGTTGATTACATAGTATCAATGTCTACCGCTATCTTCAAGGAATTTACAAGAAATCGTTTACTATACGAAAGCAGCCTGAGCTTTCAAACATCCGTTGAACTCGGGTTGAGATTTTGGCCGGCAGTAACAGGAAACCAGTATTTGAGGTAGATGCGGTCAGAATTAGTGTCGAAACTGCTGGGTAGAAAACAGGACACCGCCGATGTGAGTTTTAGTAGAAGCACCCCACCAAACGATAATTGAGTTCCTATGCAGAATCCCGCGATCGCTGGCATCACTAGCGCAGAATTTCAAATTGCTGCTGTTAACATCAAAGCTTAACTTTTTCCGGCGCCAGTGGGAACCCGGCATGGTAATGGGCCCCGCACATAGTAGGGAGAACAGGAAACTATGTTAACTTCACGCTGTTGAGATTTCTCTACAGCAACTTTCAATCCTGCTTCAAAATGCTCCGTGGCATCTTTCCAAGAGTAATTGGTCACCTTAGCATAGGCGGCTTCCGACATGGCTTGCCACTGGGCATTTGACAAATGACACATAGATTCTATGGCTTTTGCCATTTCTTCGGGATCTTCTGGGCTGACAAGTATGCCAGTACCGCCGCTCAAAATTTCAGGAGCAGCGCCTGCTGTGGTACTGATGACGGGAGTGCGGCACGCCATCGCTTCGATAATTGGCAAGCCGAAGCCTTCAGAGCGACTCGCCAGCAGCCACGCATCGCATTTGCTGTAATAATCTTTGAGTTTGTCTTGGTCTGGTCTAATTACATACTCGGCATTGGCTGGTAGCGGCAATTCCGGGGATGGGGCCTCTGTACCGAAGGCAACCAGACGCAGGTTGGGAATTTTTTCAGCCGCTAGGGAAAAAGCTTTGAGTGCGATGTCGGTTCCTTTCCAGTAAATTGTAGAGTACATCATGCCAATGGTAGGAACCGATTGTTTGTGGCGAGGGCAGGCATAAAATTGCTTGGTGTCAACGCTCGGAGGAGCTGAGGAAACTTGGCTATCGCCATATTTAGTCCGAGCTAGGTCAACTAACCAGTCAGAAATCGTAATTTTGTGCATGGGTAGCATCCAGGTTGCTTCGACTCTACCTTCAGGTAGATAGTCAAAAACTTCATGGTGTTGGATAAAATAAGCTTTAGCTCCTTTGCTCGGGGAGAGTTTTGCTACCCACTCGGCGGTTTCCCACCAGGTGGCAACTACTACGTCAGCGTCAGGCACATCTTTGTCTTCTACTGGGCGCGAGCGATCGATAATTTTGTGTTCTACACTCAGATTATCGAAAAATGATGGTTCATTTTCAGGTGTGGAAATCCAACCCCTTCCCCGCAGCAGCGACTTGACTTGCTGGCGCAGACTCGCTGGGGTGTGGGGTACAGAGATGACGAACACGGAGTGCCCTCGTTTTCTCAAAAGTTCTGCGAAAATAGATACTACTCGTATTCCACCAGTCAGACACAGAGTTGGAAGAACAAAGGTGATTTTCATGTTTAACTCCCGCTGAATAATCCGACTCGGTTTCGACGCTGCGATGAGCGTGCTTTGTGAGAGCCGACAGGAAAGAGGGGCGGGTGAATCTTAATTACCGCTTTCCCGGTGTGGGCATAGAATCAAACCTAGCGACTGTTCGCAACACCCCAGTATCGATCGACAATTTCGCTGTCATTCTATTTATAGTAATGATGGATTCGATCGCGAAACTGTTCCGCAGGCATATTGTTTTGGGTCTCGGAAAGTTACTTCTCAAGACAGATACGCGATCTAACATCAGCTTTTTTCGCCCCACACGAAGCTCTACAACACTTCCTACCTAACATAACATCACTTGCTTATCTTACCGACAGATAGTTACGGTAAACCGAAACTCTCCAAACTTTAGTGTGGGGTAAAGGTAGCCAGCGTAACAATATTCCGGAGATTGACAATCGCCGTCCGGAAAACTGGGTTATAAAATTTTATTAAATTAAATTATTAGTTATAAGAAGTTGACTTACGATAGCTACTATCGCTAAAAATACTGATACTTGACTGTGTTTCCTAAGTTACTGCACGCTCTGTTTCGCTTAAAAATATATTATTTATTCTGAATTCAGAGATGTAATTTACTCAAACACCTGCACGGACGCGAGCTAATTATGAAAGGGAATCGCGGAAATCACAGTCATGGATAGGTTAATCAGGAAAAACTGGTTTTTTTAACTGTTTTTCGATCTTTGTTGTCATAAATATCTTAAAAAACCGTTTGATGCGTCTGGACTGCTGAAAAAGGTAGGTTTGTCGATCGCTACAGAATATATAATTTGATTGGTATCAATTTAATTAACTGCCTGAGTTTTAAATTTTTTAATGGCAGGCGATCGCCTGAAAGTATCCCCAAAAGTGACTGCCACTTTTCCACCGAGTATGTAGCGTGCCCAACAGGTGTCTAAGTAATTACCGTAAAAATCAAGTTCCCCGAATTACCTAACGATCGTCTAAATATCACAGTAATTGTCAGGGTGCAGTGATATAGATCGTGGCAACCTTGACTCTTAATTGGTAGCCACAGCTTAGCGGTATGTATCAAACGAGTTTGCTTACAAAAAAAATCCTGTTATGAAAGAATCATATTTCCTGAGTTGGCGATCCTGAAGGACAATCGGTGTACTTTTGGGCGTTGTGCTGCCGAGGATGGCAACGATATGGTTTGACAGTTTTCACGCAGTCAACATTATGCGCCAGCGCAACAAAACCTCTAACTTTAAACAGATGTCTTCACACAAAGCATCTCTCTTTGGGAATAAATGAACTTTCAATTGTTGTACAGCATCAGTCAAAATCCCAGCAGCGTCCAATACGGTTTAGTTAAGAGAGTCCCGCAGTCATAACGATTTGAAAAATAGACACGGAGATTGCTTTGGGGCCCCATGGCTGCGGACAAAAAGTGTTAGCCCAAGGGTAAGCTGTTCGACATTCAAACTGCACTATTTGTGCGCCAGACCCCATACTGCAAGGGGTTGAGGCAATAAATTTAAATGACTAACAGCTTATTGGACTATAGTTGCTCAAAAACTGGCTAGTTAAAGAGGATTTGCCAAGCAATCATTGCGAGGGCTAAATCTGCGATCGCGTGGCTGATATAACTAGGCCACAGCGAACGGTAAGTTAGATAACAGTGCGACCAAATTATCCCGGCGGTGAAGACGGCGAAGGAGCCTAAAATCACAGCGCGCCAGTCGCTGTAGGCTGCGATTACAAAAATGTGGTGGAGGGTGAAAAATAGTGAACTGAGAAATATGGCTGGTTTTCCCGGTATCAGAATCTGGCATTTGTTGCAGACAAACCACCGCCAAGTAAATTCTTCAATCAGCGAGTTAACTAGCACAAAATATGCTTCAACAATTAAGTAAATATTTTGGCTGTTCGTTCCCAATTGGCGAGCTTTTTCTTTGGCTGCTACAGGATCGATCCAGTGCTGGCCGAAAAGGCTGTAGATACCCACAATTACCGCAAACATGGCTATTCCCCAAATGGCTCCAGCCCGCAATTCTCGCCGCTTGGGGAGGGATAAATGCAGTTTTTGCCGATCGACTAAAACACACCAGGCGATCGGGAAAACGAGCAACCACACTTGACACAAGGCTGATGCTGTTTGTCCCCAGCTTCCGGGGGCAATATACAAGCCTGTTATTATACCAATACTCGCAGCGGGGACGAGCAGTGTGAGAGCTAAGAGTGCTGTTTTGCGATCGCCAATTTCCAGCATTTTTTACGCCACCTTTGAAAATTTGGATTGACATCAAAGGTAAAAGCTTGGCCGGTTCCCAGAGGTGATATAGCAGTCCTTGCAGGAGTCGTAAAGTTTTTTACCCCACCCCAACCCTCCCCTTATTAAGGGGAGGGAGTAAGAAATTCACAAATGATTTAGAATTGCCATACCAGTTTTACAAAAATTTAACTTTAGCCAAACCTGAAATTCTGATGCCGTCAGTCATGCCCAATCTAAAATCTAAAATCTAAAATAGTATGAGTTTTGTGCCGCTCATCAAAGTAGTGCGTCTTTGTTACATCCCAAAATATGCAGTTGCACAAAATTGAACAATCAGCCACTCAAGCCGTTTCGGCAACAACAAAATGTTCGTGCAAGAACATTTTGATTGGATTTTTGCATTTGCGGCTCCAAATACCATAAGATGATTGAATTCGTAGTAGCTGTGTATTTTGGCCCAATGGCGATCGCAATCGATTTTGGAACTAGCAACACCGTCGTCGCTCGCTGGAATCAGGCCCTCCAGCAGCCGGAAACTTTGAAATTACCGGGATTGTCGGCAATCTCGGTTCAAAATCCACCCCTAATTCCCAGTTTACTCTACGTTGAGGACGCTGCTCAAAGTAAAGTAATCATCGGTCAGCAAGTCCGCGACAAAGGCCTCGATCTGAGTGGAGATTCTCGGTTTTTTCGCAATTTTAAGCGGGGAATTGGCACTTCTGTGCAAGGTTTTGTGCCAGAACTTGACGGGCAAATTGTTGATTTTGAACGAGTCGGCGAGTGGTATTTGAGCCAAATTGTGAACTCAATTCGCGAACTGCCTTTGTCGGTAGATTCTTTGGTTTTTACTGTGCCGGTAGATAGTTTTGAAGCTTACCGCCATTGGTTGGGTAAAGTTTCTGAATCTCTGCAAGTGGAACAGGTGCGGATGTTGGATGAGCCTACGGCGGCTGCTTTGGGTTACGGTTTGGCCGATCGCGAAATTCTATTAGTGATTGATTTCGGCGGCGGCACTCTCGATATTTCATTGGTACGCCTCGACGTTAATGCCAACAAAAAGCCTTTGGGGTTTTTGCTGAAATGGGGCGAAAAGTTGTTAGCTGAATCTTCTGCACAAAAGACAAAAGTTGCCAGGGTTTTGGCTAAAGCCGGACAAAATTTAGGCGGTTCTGATATTGACAATTGGTTGGTTGACTATTTTGTTAAAACGAAAAAGTTGGCAAAATCTCCGATTACGACGAGATTGGCAGAAAGGTTAAAAATTCAGTTATCTTTGCTAAATAATGCGGCTGAGGTTTATTTTGATGACGAAACTTTTGAGAGTTACGAATTAGAATTAGACAGATCGGGCTTTGAATCTATCCTCGCCGAACATCAATTTTTTGAGAACCTCGACGAGTGCATGAATCAAGTATTGCAGCAAGCGCGGCGCCAAGGCTTAGAAATTGGCGACATCAATGCAGTTTTGCTCGTTGGCGGTACTGTCCAAATTCCTGCGGTGCAGCGTTGGGTGCAGCAATATTTCGATCCGGCAAAAATTCGGTGCGACAAACCCTTTGAGGCGATCGCCCAAGGTGCTCTACAATTAAGTCAAGGCATAGAAATCAAAGATTTTCTCTATCACAGTTACGGCATTCGCTACTGGAACCGCCGCGACAATTGCCACAGTTGGCACAGTTTAATCAAATCCGGTCAGTCTTATCCGATGACCGAACCGGTAGAATTAGTCTTGGGAGCTTCTTTGGAAAATCAGCCCAGCATAGAATTAATTATCGGCGAATTGGGAGCGGAAACTGGTGGGACGGAGATCTATTTTGACGGCGACAGGCTAATTACTCGCCAACTCGCGGGCGAAAGATCCGTACAGCCGCTAAATGACAAAGACGGAGCTCGCAGTATCGCGCAATTGACGCCGCCTGGGTATCCGGGGAGCGATCGGGTCAAAATCTTCTTCCGCGTTGACGAACAGCGCTTTTTGCGGATTACTGTGGAAGATTTGCTAACCAATCAAAATTTGTTAGAGGAGCAAGCAGTAGTGCAGTTAAGTTAAGGTGTATTTCTAATTATAGGTTCGTAGTGAGGACTTCAGTCCTTTCTTTTCTAAGGTGTATTTCTAATTACAGGTTCGTAGTGAGGACTTCAGTCCTTTCTTTTCTGAGGACTAAAGTCCAGGTTCGTAGTGAGGACTTCAGTCCTTTCTTTTCTAAGGTGTATTTCTAATTACAGGTTCGTAGTGAGGACTTCAGTCCTTTCTTTTCTGAGGACTAAAGTCCAGGTTCGTAGTGAGGACTTCAGTCCTTTCTTTTCTGAGGACTAAAGTCCTCACTACGAACCTATTAGTTAAATTTCAGATTTGTGCACCACTACAGGCGTCCCCACCGAGGCCCAATTGAACAGCCATTTTGCATGATCTACAGCGACATTTGTGCAGCCGTGAGTGACGGGATTGCCAAACAAATTGTGCCAGTAAGCGCCGTGAATTGCCATACCTCCATCGTAATACATTGTATAGGGAACGTCGGGCACGTCGTAGTCATCGCCAGTCATTCTAGTAACGCGGTGTTTGGTTTGAATGGCAAAGGTTCCCGTCCGGGTGGGAGTCGATGATTTTCCAGTGGAAACATTGACAGCGTAAACGGATTTATTGCCTTCCCAAGCTACTAACTTTTGTCTGGACAAATCAATTTCAATCCAGCGCTGGTTGGATTCTTGCAACTGCATAATTCTATTGGCAATTATGTTGCGCTGTTGACCTGCAATTGCAGGTGTGTAACCGCCACAGACAGCAGCCAGAGTCAGCGCGAAACTGGCACAAAAAGTTCCAGCGCAGCGTAAATAATTTGAGTTTATAATGCTTTTCATTTCTCACACCTCTTGAATCTAGAAAACTATATCTTTGGAGGACTCCTTATTTACAGGATATCTCAAGCGATTGTGAGCAGCTTATTTTAGCAACATAATGTTAAGATTTTGGGCATAAATTTTCAAAATTCGATCCTCATCAACCCCCTTTAAACCAATACGCTACCCTGCAACTGTCAACTGTTTAAATCTTCATCTTAAAAATCTTATGCTTCAACTGTCAACTATCAACTGTCAACTGTCAACTGTTTAACAAGTTGTTAAGTTTTGGGTGAGAGTTTTGGCAATTTCGACGATCGCCCGCCAATCTCGATTTTGCACTAAGTGTTTGGGAAATAAGTCTCCGGCTAAACCAACGGCGATCGCCCCAGCGTCAATAAATACCTTGGCATTTTCCAGCGTCACCCCGCCCGTGGGAATCAAAGGAATGTCGCCCAGAGGGCCTTGCAGGCTTTTCAGGTAAGCAGCGCCTCCCAAACCCGCGATCGGAAAAACTTTCACGCAGGTAGCACCTGCTTGCCACGCCGTCATAATTTCTGTGGGAGAAAAAGCACCAGGGACGATCGGCACTCTCGCATCAACTGCTGCTTGAATCATGGTTACATCGGTGTGCGGAGTAAACAGGAATTGAGCCCCGCAATCTATGGCTTGCTGCAACTGTTCTAAGTGTAATAAAGTGCCAGTACCAATAGTAAAATCGGGCAATTCTGAGCGGAGTTGCGAAATTAATTCAGCGGCTTTGTGGGTATTCCAGGTAATTTCAATAAATTGGATTCCTCCTGCTGCTACAGATTTTGCCATCTGCCAAGCGACTTCCTGTTCGGATGAACGGATCACGGCGATCGCCCGGTGTTTTTTTAGTAGTGTCAACCATGATTGATGATTCATGCTAACTGATTTTGCCCCCAGATAATTCTATACAGTTCAGATCGGAATACCGAGCGGTTGAAACCGCGTCTATACAAATAAAACCCACCTCCGTGGGTTGAAAATAGAGCGGTTGAAATTGCGTTATTTTTTTTACACTACAGGCGAGTGGACTGCGTTTGACTCCGTGGCTAGAGCAAGTAAAGCCTCAGCATCGGTCGGTTGTGCCATCCATATTACCAGAAAGAATTGGTTGAAAGCCTCTCCCCGATCGGGAGAAATTAAAATCAGACTATCCATTACTCCAATCCTCGGACTTCTAGATAGAGGTCGCTCTCAAACTGTCAACTGTCAACTGTCAACTGTCAACTGTTGAACGCCATTTGCAGAACCTCGCTCTACCCGTTGTAATGAGCAACAACTTTAGTCACTTTTCCGGTTGAACTGACTTCCATAAACTCACCTGTTTTCGTGCCTTTTTGGTTGATGTAGTACAGGACAAGACTGGAAATTCCCCACATGACATCGAGCAGCTCAAACTTGAGGTTAGGATAAACTTCCAGCCCCTTTTTGAAGTAGTTTCGTAGTGCTTCTTTGCCTGTCACTGTCCCAGATGGTTCGTTTAGCAGTTGCGCTGCGACAGGCGAGATCAGAATTACATCTTCTGCGTAATGCGACATGATGCGATCGAGGTTATGAGTATTCCAAGCTTCTACCCAATCACGTGCAAGTTCGCGCGCTCTATCTTCGGTGAGGATCATAGTTTGCTACTCCAATGCAGTTTTCCGCTGCTTCCTGTATGCCCCAAAAAAAATCGGGGCGATTCCAGACAATACCAGAAGCACCCCAATTATCGATTTTAAGCTTTAGATTAAATCTAAAATCTAAAATCCAAAATCTAAAATCAATTAGGCAATTGTCGCCATCTTGACATCGCTATTGGCTAACAAATTTTGCAATTCATCAGCATCGACAGTTTCCTTGTCAACTAGCATATCTGCCAAGGCGTTGAGCACGTGGCGGTTGCCGACGAGCACGTCTTTAGCGCGACGGTAAGCTTCTTCTACCAACAAGCGAACTTCGTCATCGATCGTAGCTGCGGTTTCTTCAGAAAAGTCCCGTTCGGCCATGATATCGCGACCCATGAACATATTCCCTTGTTGGCGACCGAGAGCTACAGGGCCTAGCCGATCGCTCATTCCGAAGCGAGTTACCATTTGGCGTGCTACTCTTGCCACTTGTTGCAAGTCGTTGGAAGCGCCGGTTGTGACTTCTTCCTCACCGAAGACAATCTCTTCAGCAATCCGGCCGCCCAAGGCTACCGCCATTTGATTTTGCAAGTAAGAGCGAGAATACAAGCCAGAATCCATGCGATCTTCGCTAGGTGTGAACCATGTCAAACCGCCAGCGCGGCCGCGGGGGATAATGCTGATTTTCTGTACGGGATCGTAGTCGGGCATCAGGGCACCAACTAAAGCGTGACCGGCTTCGTGGTAAGCTACCAAGGTTTTGCGCTTTTCGCTCATCACGCGGTCTTTCTTTTCTGGGCCGGCGAGCACGCGATCGATCGCATCGTTGACTTCATCCATCGAGACTTCGGTCAAATTGCGGCGGGCTGCCAAAATTGCTGCTTCATTGAGCAGGTTAGCCAAATCAGCACCGGTGAAACCGGGAGTGCGGCGGGCGATTTTTTCCAAATCCACGTCTTTCGACAAGGTTTTGCCGCGGGCGTGAACGTTAAGAATTTCCAGGCGGCCGGAGAAATCGGGGCGATCGACCACAACTTGGCGATCGAAACGGCCCGGGCGCAGCAGCGCAGCATCCAGCACGTCGGGGCGGTTCGTAGCAGCAATCAAAATGATGCCAGTATTGCCTTCAAAACCGTCCATTTCGGTCAGTAACTGGTTCAGGGTTTGTTCCCGTTCGTCGTTACCACCGCCCAAACCAGCTCCGCGCTGGCGGCCTACGGCGTCAATTTCATCAATAAATACGATACAAGGAGCGTTTGTTTTAGCTTGTTCAAACAAGTCGCGGACGCGGGAAGCACCCACACCTACGAACATTTCCACAAATTCCGAACCGGAAATCGAGAAGAAAGGAACGCCAGCTTCTCCGGCGACTGCTTTAGCGAGCAAGGTTTTGCCTGTTCCGGGAGGGCCGACTAGCAGCACGCCTTTGGGGATTTTAGCTCCGACTGCGGTGAAGCGATCGGCATTTTTCAGGAAGTCCACGACTTCAGCGAGTTCTAGCTTGGCTTGTTCGATGCCGGCTACGTCGCCGAAAGTCACCTGAGTTTGAGGCTCCATTTGGACTCTAGCTTTCGATTTGCCGAAGTTCATGGCTTGATTGCCGGGCCCGTTTTGGGCGCGCCGCACCAGGAAAAACAGTCCCACCAAGAGCAGGATCGGGAAGAACAGGCTGCTGAGGGCTTTTACCCAGAAGCCTTCGTCGTTTTGGGGCAGAACTGAAATATCTACCTTATTTTTGGTCAGGATGTTAATCAGTTCGGGGTCGTTAGGCAGGTTGACGATTACCTTGCTGCCGTCTTGAGCCGTTACGAGAGCTTTGCTGCGATCGGAACTGATATTTATTTTGTCTACTCTGTTGCCTTCGACTTCCTGAATGAATTGGCTGTACTTCCAAACTTCCCGACTAGGGGGCTGTTTGTCAAAAAATGCCGTGGCTAGGGCAATGACTACAATAGCCAGCAGTGCGTACAGTCCAGCGTTTCTCCACCGTTTATTCACCGAGGTCGATCCTCCTAATTATTTAGTCCCTGTGATTTGGGAATTTTTATTTATGTTCATCAATCTTAACGTAATTGTAACCTATTTTTGTGTTGTGAGGAATCCCGGCAAGGGCGATCGCTCGTCTGAGGTGGTGGAAACCGAACTGCCCTGAAAGCCGTCAGGAGATGGGAGTGTTTTACTAAGGAGTCACATATAGCATAAATTAAAAATTGTCAAGCCTTTAGTCGAAGCAATCTTGAGGGGGCGGACTCCTGATAAGATATCCGATCGAGACAGTCACTTGAATAATTCTGTAAATTTAGATAATCAAAGTCACTGACCTCCGTCCTTGGGCCGGAGGCTTGAAAGAGGAAGATTCACCACCTTCTTAATTCAGGACTAAAAAAGTGTCTAGCCAATTACTGAACCGCCTGGGAGTGGTATCCCGTCAGACGTTAAGAATGCCTCCCTAGTTTTTAACCTCTCTGGTTGTCAGTGGCGAAGGGAAATATACACCTAGAAATAGGACTTACCGTAAATGTTTGTCCCCGTTGTAAACAGTGAAAACAGACCGTTAATGCCGACTACTCCGGGGCGTGCAAAGCGTTGGATCGAGTCAGGTAAAGCAACACCATTTTTTCGGAAAGGGATATTTTGTGTTCGACTTAATGTAGAACCTTTAAGCCACAACTATCAACCAATTGCAGTTGGTATTGACCCAGGTAGTAAGCGTGAAGGATTTACCGTTAAATCCAGGTCGCATACTTACTTAAACATCCAAACCCATGCAATTGATTGGGTAAAAGACCATGTTGAGGTGAGACGTAATATGCGGCGGGCAAGACGCTTTCGCAATACTCCCTGTCGTCAAAAGCGTGCTAATCGGCTAGTCAACAAAACCCGCATTCCTCCATCGACCGCATCGCGGTGGCAATGGAAGTTAAGGGTAGCCAACTGGCTAATCAATGTGTTTCCCATATCAGCTTTTGTCGTGGAGGACATCAAAGCCCGTACCTGGAAAAACGGACAAAAGTGGAATGTTTCGTTCAGTCCCCTAGAGGTAGGCAAGCACTGGTTCTATTCTGAACTCAGAAAAATTGCTCATCTTGAGACTAAATCTGGAAACGATACCTACGAACTGCGACAAAGTTTAGGACTAAAGAAGTCAAAGCAAAAGCTGTCAAAAAAGTTTGAGGCTCATTGTGTCGATTCGTGGGTATTAGCTAATGGGTATGTCGGAGGACATATCCAGCCCGATAACACCAAGCTAATAGAGGTAATCCCTCTTGAATTCCACCGACGACAACTACATCGCTTACAACATTCCGCTGGTCACATTCGCACCCGATACGGCGGAACTTTAAGTGCTCTTTTTAAGCGCGGTTCAATCGTTAAACACCCTAAATATGGGTTCTGTTATGTCGGTGGTTGGCAAGAGTCTCCAACAAAGAAAGACCCACGCCGGAAAACAATTAGTTTGCACAGTTTAAATACTGGCAAACGGCTAACTCAAAACGCAGTGCCTACGGATTGCAAGTTTTTGTCTTACAACTCGTGGCGCTCCGTGCAAATAGATTTGTAAAGCCGTCCTAAAAGGACGGGGTTTCTCACCCAATTTTCTGATGAAGTGCAATATTTGTGATTCTCCAACAAACAGCTTGGCTGTGGCTACGGTACTAAAAAAATATAACGTTGAGTATTTTCAATGCTCAAATTGTGGATTTGTTCAAACCGAGGAACCGTACTGGCTTGAGGAGGCTTATTCAGAAGCCATAGCTAGCAGCGACGTGGGAATGTTATCGAGAAGCACGATGTTCTCCACCGCAGCCAATAATATTATTTTTAATTTGTTTAATCACCGCGCTAATTTTTTAGACTACGGGGGCGGCTACGGTGTATTTGTTCGGATGATGAGAGATTTAGGATTTAATTTCTCATGGCATGATAAATATTGCAAAAATATATTTGCACAAGGATTTGAGGCTGACAAAAATAGCACATTACCCTACGAATTAGTAACAGCATTTGAAGTATTTGAGCATTTTGTTAACCCGCTGTCGGAGATCGAAAAAATCTTCAAATATTCTCGCAATATTTTATTCAGTACCAGATTGCTGCCAGCCAACAATCCCCAGCCCAGCGAATGGTGGTACTATGCCCTAGATGAAGGTCAGCACATTTCTATTTATACCACCAAGGCACTGTCTATAATTGCCGAAAAATTTAATTTAAATTTTTACTCTAACGGCGATTATTTGCACCTCTTGACAGAAAAGGAAATCCCGCATCAACTTTTTCAAAGCTTATCATATTGCCAAGAGCCGGAATTGAAAAAAGCCTCATTACTCCAAGAGGATTACGAGTCAGCTCTGAGAAAAATTGCAGACACAGAGAACCGCAAATCAATGAGAACTCCAGCAGCCCTATCTCCTGAAAATTTAAAAAAGATTGTGATTGACGGCGTATTTTATCAGCTTAACAGCACCGGCATTGGTCGCGTCTGGACATCGCTGCTAGAAAATTGGGCAGAAAATGGTTTTGCTAAACAAATTATAGTTCTTGACAGAGCGGGAACCGCCCCCAAAATTCCCGGCATCCAGTACCGGAATGTAGCCCGCTACGACTACAGCCAAACCGATGCAGACCGCCAAATGCTACAGCAAATCTGCGATGAAGAAAAAGCCGATTTATTTATTTCTACTTACTACACGACACCAATTTCAACGCCATCAGTATTCATGGCCTATGACATGATTCCAGAGTTGATGGGACAAAATCTTGCTCATTCCGAGTGGAGAGAAAAGCATTGCGGTATCCGTCACGCCTCAGCCTACATCGCCATTTCCGAAAATACAGCCCGCGATTTAGTTAAGGTTTTTCCGCAGATATCCTCAGCTTCTGTAGCTGTAGCGCACTGCGGAATAGACGCCAATTTCTCGCCAGCCGATAGAGAAGAAATCGCAGCTTTCAAGTCAAAGTACAGCATTGCTAAACCCTATTTTCTTTTGGTAGGCGAGAGGGTAGGCTGGCATGGTTACAAGAATGGGATATTATTTTTCAAAGCCTTTTCTCAACTTGCCAATAAGTTTGACTTTGATATAGTCTGCACAGGCGGAAAACCTGTATTAGAACCCGATCTGCAATTGTATTGTTCTGGAATCACTGTCCGCACGCTGCAACTAAGCGATAGCGAATTGAGAGTTGCTTATTCGGGTGCTGCGGTATTAGTTTATCCGTCGAAATATGAAGGCTTTGGGTTACCAGTCATCGAGGCTATGGCTTGCGGTTGTCCAGTCATCACTTGTCCAAACGGTTCGATTCCGGAAGTAGCAGGAAAAGCAGCGGTTTATGTAGATGCCGATGATGTCGGCGGGCTTGTCAATGCTTTGCGGGAAATACAGAAGCCTGCTGTTCGCAATTCATTAATTGCGGCGGGGCTAGAGCAAGCTAAGAAGTTTTCCTGGTCGAAAATGGCTGCAACTGTTAGCTCAGTTTTGGTTCAAGTAGCTGAGCGTTCCGCTCAACCGCAAGCCGATTCAGCCTTACAGAGCGAATTATCGAATTATGACACATCGCAGCCTGTCCCGTCAGCTTTCAAAGTATCTGCGATCGTTTCTACCTACAACTCAGAAAAATTTATTCGCGGCTGCTTGGAAGACTTGGTAAACCAAACGCTTTACCAAAAAGGCGAACTAGAAATCATTGTCATTGACAGCAATTCCGAACAGAACGAAGGAGATATCGCACGGGAGTTTCAAGCAAAATATCCCAACATAATCTATTTGCGTATCCCAGAGCGAGAAACAATTTATGGCGCTTGGAATCGAGGAATCGAGATGTCGCGGGGCAGATACATTACTAATGCTAACGCTGACGACAGACACCGCCCCGACGCATTGGAAATCATGGCTAATTATTTGGACTCTCAACCAGAAACTGCTCTGGTTTACGGCGATCAATTAATTACGAATGTTGTTAATGATACCTGGGTTGCGACGCAAGCTCAAACGCGGTGGAATTGGCCGGACTTTTCCTATGGGGAACTGGAACGACGCTGCATCGTGGGTTCTGGGCCAATGTGGAGAAAATCGCTACACGAAAAACACGGCTATTTCCGAGCAGAATTGACTGCGGCTGGCGATTACGAATTTTGGTTGCGGGTGGGAAAAACCGAAAAGATGTGCCGCATCTCGGAAATAATTGGGCTTTACTACCACAACGAGCAAGGTTTAGAACATGGTTCAGGGCGATCGCAACAAGAAACGCTTAAGATATGGAATGAATACGGCATCATCCGCCGAGGTATCAAACCCATCACTACCGTCCCCGTTGCCATCTCTGTATCACAGCTAAACGCCATGCCCTACCGCACGCCCGAAACAGCACTTGTCAGCATCATCATCCCCTGCTACAACCACGCCAATCTACTCAGAGAAGCTGTTGAAAGTGTTGTCAATCAAACCTATCAAAATTGGGAGTGCATCATTGTCAACGACGGTAGCACCGACGATACCAGCAACTTCGCCAATTATTTAATTCAATTATATCCTCAAAAAGCGCTGCGCCTCATCGACAAACCCAACACGGGGCCCGCTGATTCCAGAAATATTGGTGTTCAGCAATCGTCAGGAAAGTTTGTTTTATTTCTAGATGCCGATGATAAAATTCATCCCAAATTTCTAGAGGAGTGCGTTGAAGTTTTATCCGCGAAACCGGAGGTGGGTTTTGTCTATACAGATGTGCAGCACTTCGGAGCAAACTGCGATTTAGTTATCCACGGGGATTTTGACCCCAATAAATTTTTGAGAGACAATCAAGCCCCGGCAACTTCCTTATTTAGAAGAGAAATTTACGAGCAAGTAGGCGGCTTGAAAAAAGTGATGAAGCTGGGATGCGAAGATTGGGAATTTTGGATTTCTGCCTATGAAAAAGGCTGGTTAGGCGATCGTTTGCCTCAGCCTTATCTCTACTACAGGCAACACGGCGACGGCTCTAGCAGAACCCAAAAAATGGCCGCAGAACGCGCCAAATTAGACTTGATGAGGGCTACAATTGTTCGCCTGCACTCTCAACTTTACAAACCTGAAGAAGTGCGTTGGTCAGAAAAAGTTTTGCAACAACACGGTAACTTAATTGGTGATGAATTAGCTCAAGTTAATACACCCGAACAGTCTTTAGCTTCCCTTCCCCAACACCTGGGAGAGTATCAAAAAGACCAAACTAATCAAGTTGCTCTCACTCACATCCGCCAACTGCGCCGACAACTTGCCGATTATTTTGTGAATCTGCCCGCAGAGCAACTAGAAACTGCCTATTCCGGTGAGGCAGGTAAGGCACATCAAATGCTGCTAAATAGTACAATCAAATATGAAGCAATAACAGATACTGAACAGAGTTTAATCGGTCAACTGGAAACACATCTATCCCAGGGAATTAAAACTCTAAAAGATGTTAGCTACTTACTAGCAGCCTCTCTTTACCGTCGTGCCGATCAGTTATTGCTAAAGTATGAAAATGCAGCTATACCCAATTGGTTTGTCAACGACTATCTCAAGTTTATGTTTGCCGCGCCGACGCTCTTTCAAGAACTAGGAGAGGCTGACAATTATTGCCGCTACGTTCAGGGATGGGTTAGTTACGTACACCGCAATATATTCCAAAACCAGAATTCACAAATTTGGCAGGAAATTGCCTGGTTTTTCACTCAAACCGCTAACTTTATCCCTTTGTATTTCAATAGCGAAAATCTCAAGCAAGTTTACACCAAACGGGCAGAAATTATTGAATTTGCGATGAAAAATCGCGGGGCTGCCATTGATTGCATTTTTCCGGCGAGGCCTGCAAACAGACAGAAAATTCGCGTCGGAGTTCTGACTAAGCATTTCGGGGCGATGACGGAAACTTTCGCGACTTTGCCTGCTTTTGAGTATCTGAATCGAGAACAGTTTGAAATTATTTTGTATGCTATCAATTTGGATGGTAATAAATTAGAACAGTATTGCCAGAGTCGCGCGGATAGGTTGGTGCAATTGCCGAGTAATTTGCCGAGTCAAGTTCAGACTATCCGCGCTGATGACTTAGATATTCTGTTGGTTGCTACGAATATTACTGCTGTCACTCATCCGATTAGTTTGCTGGCGCAGCATCGATTGGCGCGGGTACAAACTACTTGTTTTAATTCTCCTGTGACTACGGGAATGCGCCACGTTGACTATTATATTGCTGGCAAGTTGATGGAACCTGCCATTGAGGGACGCACGCACTATCGCGAGGAATTAGCCACTGTTGACGGTTTGGGTTGCTGTTTTAGCTATACCCTCGAACCCTATACTCCTAATCTTCAAATGACTAGAAATAGTCTGGGGATTTCTGAGGAATCGGTTGTGTTTATTTCCAGCGCTAATTTGTATAAGTTGGTGCCGGAGTTAAGGGAAACTTGGGCGAAGATTTTGGCTGCTGTTCCTAATTCCATACTGTTTTTAATGCCTTTTGGCCCTAGCTGGACTAATTATTATCCTGGGGCGGCTTTTGTTAATAATATGCAAGGGATTTTGGCGAAGTATGGGGTTGAGAGTCAGCGTTTGCGGGTGGTGAAGGCTTTGCCAAATCGTGCGGATGTCAAGGAAGTTTTGAAGTTGGGTGATGTTTATTTGGATTCTTACCCCTATGCGGGGACTACTTCTCTGGTGGATCCTCTGGAGGTGGGATTGCCAACTGTTGTTAGGGATGGTGATACTTTACGATCGCGCATGGGAGCGGCAGTGGTACGATCGCTCTTGATGCCCGATTTAATCGCCCATGACGAGGCATCCTACATTCAGCTAGCCGTCAATCTCGCCACAAACCCGCAACTGCGGCAGCAAAAACGCCAGGAAATTGTGCAAAAAATGCAAGCCAATCCCGCCTGTTTTGACAGTGTGGCATACTCGGGGGCGATCGCAAAACTATTTCAAGAACTATTTAGCAACTGGCAAAAAAGCCACCTAGAAGCCTCCCGCAGCTTGCAGAATAGCATTCCCAAACAGCCAGACTTGGGTGAGAAACTCTTGCATAACGTCCAGCTTTACCAAAGAAACTCATCAAACATCTCAGCAATATCCGAACTCCGCCAAATCCGCAAACAAATCGCTGATTTCTGGCTAAACGTTCCCACCGAAAACCTGGAAGCCACCTATAAAAGTGCTGCCGGAAAAAGCTATCAAATGCTGCTGCACAGCTACTTTCAACATCAAGCGATGATGGAAGGCGAACAAATATTTTTGCAGCAATTAACGCAGATTAGCAAAGGATTAGTGCATCCTAAAGCTGTCAACGCCTTGCTCGCAGCAATGCTGTATTTCCCGCCGGGAACCATGCGGATTCCCGACGCTCGCAACCGCTTGCCACACTGGTTAATCGGCGATTACAAACAAGTTTTTGAAACAGAAGATACCGTCGAGAAGGAGTCAAGTTCTGACTTACTCGCTCAATACATTCAATCGCCACAATTTGTAAATCAACTATTAGGATGCGTCAATCTTTACCGGATCGATCCGTCAGACGAATCGGTAGTTTTGGAACTCCGCCAAATCCGCAAACAACTGGCTGATTTTTGGCTGATTGTTCCCACAGAAAAACTAGAAAATGTTTACCGAGGGGAAGTTCGCAAAGCATATCAAGCAATACTTAACTGCGGCTTGCAAGCACAATCAATGACTGAAGCCGAACACAACTTTTTGCAGCAAGTAACCGAAATTAGCAAAGGGTTAGTGCATCCTCAAGCTATCAATGCTTTGCTGGGTGGAATGCTGTACTTTGTACCAGGAAAAATGCGGGTTTCCGACCCTCGCACCCGCTTGCCACAGTGGTTGATAGACGATTACGAAAAAATCTTTGAAATCCCATTCGCGGACAATCAACAAACGATTGTCAACCAAGATTATCTCCCGCAGTTTCTCAATCAATTAACTGCTGCCCTGAATCTTTATGAAATCGAACCGACGGCGGAAATGGTAATAGCAGATTTGCGGGAAATTCGCAAACAAATTGCTGACTTGTGGCTGAAGGTTTCCGGCGAACAACTTGAACTTTTGTACCGGAGCGATTTGGGTAAAGGTTACAAGGCAATGCTCGGGAGTGGGTTTGTTAACGATCCGCTTACTGATACTGAACGTACTGTTTTGAATGCGTTGGTGGGTGAGTTGAGTAAAGGGTTTGGAATGCCTCAAGCTGTGAATTATTTGTTGGCGGCGAGGCTGTTTTGTCGCGCTGGACAGTTGCAAGTTCAGGATGCGGATAGTTGTTTACCTGAATGGTTGTTTGAAGATTACGAGCAGTTTGTTGGGGGTGCGGTTCAGGTGGCTGTGAAGTAAACAGTTGACAGTTGACAGTTGACAGTTGACAGTTTGAGAGCGAACTCTACCTAGAAAGAAGAGGATTTGAGTAATGAATAGTCTGATTTTAATTTATCCCTCAAAGGCGGGCGGGCTTTCAACCAATTCTTTCTGGTAATATCAAATCCGATTGCATCATCCTGTATTCATCTCTATCTTCTCTCTCTGTGCCCTGTGCGCTCTAGAAAAGTTAAATCATTCCGATACAACCGGAAATGATATAAACTGACATAACGCAGACTGGGGCGCATACCACCCAGCCTTATCTGGCGCAATTAATTAGGCAATTCTAACTTGATTTTTAAGGGTAAAAAAATGCTTAAAATTTA
The DNA here is from genome assembly GCF_020883145.1 of Microcoleus sp. CAWBG27. Classification (NCBI taxonomy): domain Bacteria; kingdom Bacillati; phylum Cyanobacteriota; class Cyanophyceae; order Oscillatoriales; family Microcoleaceae; genus Microcoleus; species Microcoleus sp. CAWBG27. The sequence continues at coordinate 34,739 of NZ_JAHREU010000057.1, read as the reverse complement.
CAGAAACGGTGCAAATGGAGAAATAATTCGGGGTCAAGGGCTGTCGGCATTTATACACAATCACAACTACTATGAAACTATCATCGGAGTTTTTGAGGATGGTACGATTGATTGTTGGGGATTAGTTGACTTTGAGGAATTCAAAACCAAAGTTGCTGAGGGATGGGTTGTTACCCAAGTTCCCAAGGGTGCGAGGATAAGCTGTCACCATCTCTATTATGGAAACTCGACTTTAGAGTTTTATATAGAGATTGATGAGTTTGTCAAAGAAGTGGAAGATACCATAAACCTGCTTCAGGGCAAGCAAACAGTTGCAAAGACTTGTGTTGAAGCCTTTGCTAGATTCCTAACCTTGCCAACACCAGACAATAAAAGTAGCTTGCGAGAAGCTTACGATGCTATTCCCAAACATCTGAGAATTTATGTTCTTGGCGATATGGATTTTAAAGATTCTGCTATCTTAATATGTATCGATGAAGATACGGAAGTTTCTCAGGAAAGTATCGAAAGCTTTAAGAGGCAATATGAATGGATTTGGGAACGGTTAAATTAAGCGAATATGTGTATATAGTTATGTTTGACTGTCTTTCCTCGTTCCCAGGATTTGCCTGGGAACCAGTTAAAAACTATCGCTGTTGCACTGAAACCCCAACCAATCTTGGAGAGATTGCTCCAGTCGCTCAGCATCAGAATCTGCTAATATGCCAATCTTCCTTACAACTAAGCTTTCATGTACTGTATGCAAACCTCGCTTGACTGCTGTAGCCACATTTAACCCTGCTGCTGACCATTCAGTGAGTATGAACTCACCCTCAATTAAGGATGCAGTTTTGCTTGTCAATGGCACAATCATAATCTCTTGAGATACGTGTGGCGAACTCACAACAATTGCTACTCTTACCTTAGAACTAGACAAGTTTGAAAAGGGATATCTAACCAAAATTATGTCATTTTTAGAGTAACTGGGCATAGATATCATCCTCAGTATTATCCCAAACTGTATCTAGTGATGTTTGACTGGCTTGAAGCCAAAACTCAGTTTCTTCATCAGGTAAGAGTGTTACTAATACTTTTGCCCCTTCGGGTAACTCTGATAACTCTAGCAGTTCAATTTTTCCTTGTCGAACAGTAGCCCAAAGTGTTTTCAGCATATCCACCTCATAAACTGTGCTTTACGCAATTTGCAGATTTTTGATACATTGTCGCACAATTACAACCTAAGACACATAGATCGAGGAAGTATTTAAGCCTGACTTAGGATTAATTCAACACGAGTTCTGGATGTTGTGGCTCAAACAAAGGGCGTGTTACCTGGCGCAGCAGCACTGTTTCTAAACTGCCTTCTACTACATCTGCTGCTTCTATTTCTAATTCTCCCCACAAAAATCGATCGCCCTGAGCAGGCATTCTACCAAAAGTATGGATCGCGAATCCGGCGATTGTTTGGTACGCTTGGTTGGTTGGCAGGTTTAACCCGAGTTTTTCGTTAACTGCTGTTACTTCCCAGACGCCGGAAATTAGGGCTGAATGAGCGTCTTTTTCAGTGAGAGTTGGTTCGGAAGCTGGTAGCAGCGATTCTGACTGTTTACTGGTAATCCAACCTGTCAGCATCCGTACCGTACCGTTGAGAACTGCTAGCAGCGGCCAGAGTATTTTCGAGCAGACTTCCAGGGCGGGCATCAGTAACAAAGCTGTGCGTTCTGGGGCGTGGGTTGCTAATACTTTGGGGATGAGTTCTCCTAATACTATCTCGATGTATGTAACGAAGATGAATGCTACGGGAACTGCGATCGAATGCGCCGTCAGCATCGCGGGAAAATGACCGATCGGCAATTTGTCGATCCAGGGCTCGATCCAGTGTACAGTCGCACCCTCGCCCAACCATCCCAACAGCAGACTTCCGGCTGTTGTGCCTGTTTGAGTCACCGACAGGTAATGCGGTATGTTGTTCTGCGCTAGATGGACGAGTTCGGCGGTTTTCGCGTTTGGGCGATCGCGCAACTGGGCGAGTTGGCGGATTTGATGGCGATCGGCTGATACTAATGCTAGTTCTGACGCCACAAAAAACGCGATTAAAAGTGTTAAGCCCAGCAACATTGCTAACCTCAACAGTGTTTCGGCGACTTCTATTTCCAGACAAGTAAGGTTATTCAAGATAGATATCTAATCTGATAGATGTTTAGGTTAATCATTTCATCTTAGCTTGCAATTCAGATAGATTGACGGCTCCACATATCGGATATCCGCACTACGGGTCTTCGTAAGGTGTGCATTGCACACCCTACAAATAGATAAAAAAAGCAATTTGCCATCCATAAATCTATCTTCTGGCCGACGAGAAAAAACTCATAACATATTACGATTTATTGGTGAAAGACAAGTATAAGGAAACCAAAGGTCGTGAACTTAAAAACAGTCGTATCACTGCTAAAACAAACTTTTACTGAATGGCAAGAAGATAAAGCACCAACCCTAGCCGCCGCCCTAGCTTATTACACAGTTTTCTCCCTCGCCCCGCTGCTAATTATCGTAATTGCGATCGTCGGTTTAGTCTTTGGTGCAGATGCAGCCCAAGGTCAAATCGTCGCCCAACTTCAAAGTTTAATCGGCAAAGATGGCGCTCAAACTGTCCAAGAACTAATCCTTAAAGCTTCCGAACCCAAGTCGGGAATGATTGCTACTATAGTTGGTCTCGCTACACTTTTGTGGGGCGCTTCCAACGTATTTACTAACCTCAAAGAAGCTCTCAATACTATTTGGAATGTTTCACCGCCTCCGGGACGCGGCATTTGGGGATTTTTGCAAGACCGCGTATTGTCTTTTGCGATGATTTTAGGCATCGGCTTTCTATTGTTAGTATCTTTAGTAATTAGCGCCGTTTTAGCAGCCGTCAGCTTTTGGTTGAACGGCTTGCTGCAATTACCAGTCAATATTTGGCAGATTGTGGATTTTGGGATCTCCTTTGGTGTAGTTACGCTGCTGTTTGCCTTGATTTACAAACTTTTGCCCGATGTCGATCTTGCTTGGAATGATGTGTGGATCGGCGCCGCCATCACCTCAGTCCTGTTTACGATCGGCAAATCGCTAATAGGAGTTTACCTGGGAGGTAGCGGTATTGCCTCTACCTACGGTGCTGCGGGATCGTTCGTAATTATCCTGCTTTGGATTAATTATTCCGCTCAAATTCTGTTCTTAGGTGCCGAGTTTACCCAAGTTTGGGCTAACCGATACGGCTCTCGAATGCGAGGTTCGCGAAATAATACCCTGCACAGTGAAAAGGGGGAATCCTCCACACGCAAACATCGAAAAAATTCTTAATATTTGACAATTGGGAAATTTGAGGTTAAAGTCTATCCCCGGCTTTGATAAAAGCAAGAGCGAAGCAGCCAGAAAGCGGAAGGCGGAAGGAAAGAAAAATTTTGAAGGCAATAATTTATCTTTCTCTTCGAGCGCCATGTCAAATTCTGTCTTTGGGAAGATTTACTTCTGCTTTCTCCACAGTTCAAATTATTTATCGCGACAGGTGAAAATTTTACCTCCGACTGACGGGATCGGCTCGAACAGCAAGCTGAAAGCTGGTTCGAGTTTGACAACTGCTCAAATCCGGGAAATTCTTTTCACCCTCGTTCATTTCCATTTAGATTATCTAGAGTTTTAGCTGCTGCTGGTCTCTGTCAGCAGAAGGAAGTCGTTTGTCAATTTTTCCAGTGAAATTATCCCTGAGGGATGATTTATCGATCGCCTATTTTGACTTTAATAACAATTAGCAGCTACATTTCATTCCCCGCGCAGTAGCCAAAATCGCACATTAATCGGCTGCATTTTTTTAAAATTTTGGTAAACAATCATGATTTCATTAACAAAAAAACGCATCGCCCTGATCTCGGTGCACGGCGATCCGGCTGTGGAAATTGGCAAAGAAGAAGCGGGCGGGCAAAACGTTTACGTGCGTCAAGTAGGAGAATCTTTGGCGAAACAAGGATGGCAAGTTGATATGTTCACCCGCTCATCCGATCGCCAACAAGCAAGGATTGTCCAGCACAGCCCCAATTGCCGGACAATTCGCCTAGTAGCAGGGCCGCAAGAATTTATTCCCCGCGACGAACTTTACGGATATTTGCCAATTTTTGTTCGCGAATTTCAGAAGTTTCAGTTAGAGTCAGGCTTTCAATATCCCTTAGTTCACACGAATTACTGGCTGTCTTCTTGGGTGGGAATGGAGTTGAAAAAATCCCAACCCCTGCGACAAGTTCATACTTACCATTCTTTGGCAGCAGTTAAATACAAGTCGGTTGCGACTATTCCGATGATTGCCAAAACCAGGCTGCAAGTAGAAAAAACTCTTCTGGAAACAGCCGATCGCGTGGTGGCTACCAGTCCCCAAGAAAAAGAACACATGAGGTCTCTGGTGTCCTCAAAAGGCAATATAGACCTCATTCCCTGCGGTACCGACACTCAGCAGTTTGGGTCGATCGCCCGATCGGCAGCCCGCCGCCAGTTGGGAATAGCCCCCGAAACCAAAGTCGTGCTGTACGTCGGTCGTTTTGACCCCCGCAAGGGCATCGAAACCTTAGTCCGCGCCGTCAGTCTGTCGGCGCTGCGGCGCAAAGGGGATTTAAAACTAATTATCGGCGGTGGCTGGCGCGAGGGGGAATGCGACGGCAAAGAGCGCGATCGAATCGGCAGCATCGTGGAAGAATTAGGCTTAAGCGACATTACCAGCTTTCCCGGCGGTTTGAGCCGAGAGATTCTCCCCGCCTACTACGCAGCCGCCGATGTCTGCGTGGTTCCCAGCCATTACGAACCCTTCGGTTTAGTCGCCATTGAAGCGATGGCCTGCGGCACGCCCGTAGTCGCCTCCGACGTGGGAGGGCTCAAATATACCGTATTGCCGCGAGAAACCGGTTTGCTGGCGCCTGTGAAAAATGAAGCAGCCTTTGCAAGTGCGATCGATCGGCTGTTAGTTGACTCAGCATGGCGCCAGCAACTCGGACAAGCAGGCAGAGTGCGCGTCCAAACCAATTTCAGTTGGGACGGTGTGGCCTCCCAACTCGGTCAACTTTACACTCAACTGCTCGAAAAATCGGCGATGAAACTTGACCCCGTGAGCGCTTAGTAGTATCACTTAGTATGGTTGAAGCCTGTTTCCCTCGATCCCTATCCATCTCATCTATAAACTGGGAACCTTCAACTAGAAGTGATATGAGGAGGTACTCTTGTACGCATCAGAACATCTGGGAAGACATCTGCTTCGTATGTCCGACCAAGAGCTAATTCGTCTGTGGGTAAACCGCAAATCTACCCCCAGCAAGCGCTTTAGCTGGCAGGCCGCCAACGGTTTTCGACTGTTTGTAGACAAACCGCTGGCACAAGTGACTCTGACAGATATCCAGACTTTCGCCGCAGCGATGAGGGCTCGCAAAGTTCCACCCCGTTTCTACAAGCAAACCTTGCTAGCTCTAAAATCGCTGTTCGCCTTCGGCCAGCAAACCGGAGTCTTGCCCGCAGCTATCCCCCTGTACGCGTGGCCGGTGCGAGAGCGCAGCCAGCAGTACAAACAACTCCGTTTGAGGCTGGGGTGGAGTTTGTGCATCTGTTTGTGCTTTTTTTTGGGTAGAATGGCCCCGAAACTCTGGGGACAAACAGTCTCGGCAGAAATGTCGCCACCTCCAAAACGCCTGACTGCCTCGGCAGAAAGCTCGCCGGCTTCGGCATCAGAAGCGTTGCCGAAAGTTGCAACTGACGAGCCACCAGACAAAAGAGATAAGAACGAGGATAACGACGATAGCATTGAGCGCGATCGGGTAAAAGCATTTCTCGACACCATCGCCAGCGCCGAAGGCACCGCTGCTGCCGATGGCTACCACACCCAGTACACAGGAACCAAATTTGCCAGTTTCAGCGACCATCCCAGAGAAATGAGATGCGGCCGCCGCTACGGCAAAAAACTCTGTTCCGACGCTGCGGGGCGGTATCAGTTTCTCAGCACAACTTGGGACAGATTCGCCAAAAAATTCGGTGTCAAGGATTTCAGTCCAGAAAATCAAGACCTAATGGCTATAGAGTTAATTCGAGAACGAGGTGCATTAGAAGATATAAAAGCGGGTCGATTGGAGCCAGCAGTCAGAAAACTCGCTTACATCTGGCCTTCTTTTCGGCGTTTTGGCGGTTCCGTGGACTCGTCGCTGCCCAAACTCGAAAAAATGTATCAGAAGAATTTGGGGATTTACCGTCCAGGATTGGTTGTTAGCAATTAGTGAATAGTCCGAGGACGAGTTACAATTTGCGATTTTGGATAGACTCTAGAGCATCCAAAATTAAAAGTTGGGGGTTATGGGTGATGTCGATTCTTTGAGAACTTAAAAATTATGCTAATTTTCCATCTTCCATGTTAACAATGCGATCGGCAATATCCAAAATACGGTTATCGTGGGTAACTAACAAAATCGTACAACCCTGCTCTCTGGCAAGTTGCTGCATCAAATTCACCACTTCCCGCCCGGATTTGCTGTCTAGGGCCGCTGTTGGTTCATCAGCCAAAACAATTTGCGGGCGACTAACTAAGGCACGGGCGATCGCAATTCTTTGTTTTTGTCCGCCCGACAAATCATCGGGATAATAGTTAACCCGTTGTTGGAGCCCAACTAATTCTAGCATTTTTGCAGAGCGATCGCGCATTTCGGCACGCGACAAATTGCCGTGAACTTCCAAACCCATTTGCACGTTTTGCAGCGCCGTCAAACTGCGGTGCAAGTTGTGGGCTTGGAAAATATAGCCAATTTTCCGCCGCCCTTTTACCAATACATCTGAACTAGCCTTGCACATCTCTTGACCGAGAATTTTGAGACTGCCAAATTGAGTTGACCGCAGTCCGCCAATCAAAGTCAAAAGCGTGGTTTTTCCGGAGCCGGAAGGCCCCGTCATCAGCACAATTTCCCCAGCATTGATTTCGAGGTTGATGTCAAAAAGTACCTGTTTTCGCAGTTGACCTTGACCGAAGTAGTGGTCGAGGTGATGCGCGGCAATTACAGGTTCAGGAATCTGTAATTTGTTAGTTGTGGGGTTGAGTGTAGTGGATTTCATGAGTTAAAGATTCGGATTTTTTTAACCACAGAGGGCGCAGAGAACGCAGAGAGAGATAAGAGAGATACGAAATGCAGATTAAAACATATCTGCTGGGTCGGCTGCTTGCAGTTTCCGAGTAGCAATGGCGCCTGAAATACTGCACATAATCATGTTTAAAATTAATATTGCAACTGCTCGCATCAGTGTCATGTACAGCGGCAGATTTGTAGCGTTACGAGTTAAGGCGTAAAGTCCGAAAGAGACTCCCAACCCTGGAAAAAAACCGATGATTGATAAAATTAGAGCTTCTTCAAAAACAATGCCGAGCAAATAAACATTCCGGTAGCCCATCGCTTTAAAAGTAGCATATTCTCCCATGTGGTCGCTGACATCGGTTGACAGAACTTGGTAAACGATAATTACTCCTACTACAAAACCCATCGCTACGCCTAAATTAAAGACAAAGCCGATCGCAGTATTTTTAGCCCAATAATTTTTCTCGAACTCGATAAATTCTTGTTTGGTCAAAACCTTGACATCCGATGGCAAATATGCTTTTAAAACTTGTTGGACTTGCAGCGAGTCAGCACCGGGTTGCAGTTGAATTAATCCGGCATTTACGCTTGCAGAATCCTGTCGGGGAAACAGGCGTAGATAATTTTGATCGCTGGTGATTAAAGCTCCGTCAGCGGCAAAAGATGCTCCAACTGTAAATAAACCGCCGATCGCAATTGTGCGCCGATCGATCTCAGTTTTAACAGATTGTCCCTGATTAATTTGGGCGATAGACCCTTGATAATCTCCCCTTGAAGCTCGGTCAAATAACACAGTATCCGGCAATTTAATCAAATTCAAATTTTTGTTGACTTCTGGCAGGTCAAATGCAGGGCGATCGGGATTAAATCCCAACACCATAATCGACGTTTCCCGCCGAGTTTCGGGATTTTTCCAGTTGGCAATTTTCACGTAAAGTGGATCGGCTGATTTCACACCAGGTACATTCATCGCCTGATATAATCTGCGCCTTGGAAAAGAAGATAAATTCAGCAAATTCCGGCCTTGGGGATTCATCAAAACTAAGTCAGTTTGCAAAGTTTGGTGCAGGCGCGTATTGCTACTGTAAAGCGCATTTTGAAATCCCAACTGCATGAACATCAAAACGTCAGCAAAGGCAATTCCTGCAACTGCAACCGCCATTCGTCCTTTGTCGTGACTCAGTTGCAGCCATCCGAGAGGAGTTCTGTTTCTTAACTGTTGTAAAGGTTTAATTAGTCCAATCATATCTCTCTTCTCTTCCTCTATTTTCTCTGCGTTCTCTGCGCTCTCTGCGGTTAAAAAATCTTAATTCTTAATTCCCGCCGATCGCCACTTTGACTTGCAAATTAGTCAATTTTGAATCGGCGATTGAAATCGCAACTACACAAACGAAGTCTGCCTCCGCAGACTCAAGAATGCTATTTAAGGCGGATTTGATTGATATTTAATTCCCGCCGATCGCAACTTTGACTTGCAAATTGGTCAATCCCGCTACTTTCTGACTGGAAGCGGCATCCAAACGCACTTTCACTTCCACAATTCGAGCATCAATATTCGCAGAAGGCTCGGTGTTAACAATGTTTTGCCGCTGCACCTGCAAACCGATGTATTCGACACTTCCCTGCAATTCCCCATTCAAAGAATCGCTAGTAATTTTGGCTGGCTGTCCAATCCGTACTTTGTCCACATCACTTTGGTAGATTTCAGCCACCGCCAGCATTTCGCGAGTTTGTCCGAGTTCGACAATGCCGTCATTTCCAACTTTTTCCCCAGGATACGTGTGAATTTTTAGGACTTGAGCATCTCTGGGAGCGCGGATGTAAGCTAGATCTAGATTGGCTTTGGCTTGTTTGGCGGCGGCTTGGGCGGAACCGACTTCGGCGGCGGCTGCTTCTATGTCAACGGGGCGCACTTCGGCGATGCGATCGAGATTTGCTTCCGCTTCGCCGATTTGCTGCTGTCGAGATTCCTGAATTTGGCTGAGTTTGGCTTGCGCTTCATTAATCTGCTGCTGGCGAGACTGCTGAATTTGATTCAGTTTGGCTTGCGCTTCATAAATTTGTTGTTGGCGAGATTGCTGAATTTGATTCAGTTTGGCTTTTCCTTCGTTGAGTTGCTGTTGGGCTGTTTCGGCGGCGAGGGTTTTGCTGTCGCTAGTTGAGGCAGAAATTGCTCCTTGTTGGTACAGTTGCGAGTAGCGTCGCTGTTCGTTTCTAGCGTTGCGGAGTTCGGCTTCTATGCGAGCAATTGCTGCTTGTTGGGTTTGAATTTCCCCTTGCTGTTCGGCCCTTAAACGAGCAATTGTGGCTTGTTGGGCTCTAATTTCGGTACTGCGATCGACTTCTAAGCGAGCAACGATCGCCTGTTGCGCTGCGATCTCGTTGCTGCGATCGGCTTCTAAGCGGGCAATACTGGCTTTCTGGGCTTGAATTTCGCCGTTTTTGGCTCCTGCTTTCACTTTTGCGAGATTTGCCTGGGCAAGGCGCACTTGTTCTTGTGCTTGATCGAAGGCTGCTTGCTGGCGATCGCGATTGTCCAAAATTGCGATCGTTTCACCTGTTTTCACTCTGTCTCCTTCTTTTACCAGGAGTCGATCGATCCTGTTTCCATCCGCCGCCCCAGAGCCCGAAACTTTAATCACTTCTCCTCTAGGTTCCAATCGCCCCAAAGCTGTCACTGTCGTTAATTGGGATGCTGCGACGGCTGCTGCTGCGGTTGCTGCATTGGGATCTGGAATGCGCGATCGCCAGATCGTGTAACCAGTAGTTCCCCCAGCCGCCAGAGTTGCTAAGGCTGCTACAACTACGAGTTGTTTAACTAAGGGTGAATTGGAAGATAAGCTTTCTGCGGTTAAGCGGTGTACCATGACACACCTCATGATTTGGGTAGGTAAAAACTAAACGGTTTAGTTTATAAATAAATACTAAACCGTTCAGTATAATGATGTCAATACCCGAAGCAAAAATTACAGAAACCAGAGATGGCAAGGACAAAACCAATCGAACCAGACGCAACATTAGGTGATAAAAGCGAGCAAATCCTGCAAGGTGCGATGCAAGAATTTTTAACCCACGGCTACGCGGGTACGAGTATGGACAAGGTAGCCAAGACGGGGGGAGTTTCCAAAGCCACGGTTTACAGCTACTTTCAAGATAAGGAGGGATTGTTCGCGGCCTTGGTGCAGTGGCTGGCGCGAAAAAAAGTCCATTTTACAATTCTGGATGAAGAACCCGCCGTAGCGCTGCGATTCATTGCCACAACTATATTGGATCAGGCGACGCACGAACCAGAATTTCTCAATTTCGTCAGGCTAGTGATTGCGGAGTCGGGGCGTTTTCCCCAGCTAGCGCAGACTTTTGTGAGAAACTTAGCTAAACCGGGTATCGATCGGCTGGCTGAATATTTAACATTGCATCCAGAGTTAAAATTGCCCGATCCTGAGGCGACGGCGCGGATTTTTATTGGCTCTCTGGTATATTTCCAGTTAACGCAGGAGATGATGCACGGTAAAGATATTATGCCCATGGATCGCGATCGAGTAATCGATGCTCTGCTGCACTTGATTTTGCGATCGCAGTCAAATTCCTAAGTGCGATCGAATGTTGATGGGAAGATGGGGCGATCGGGTTAATTTTTGAGGTTTTGAGTAGTCGCTTTCCCTCTCCCTTTTCCCCATCATTTGAGCTTTCAAACTTTGCTGTCAACGGGAGCATCTGAGTTTTGCATTTATAGTAGTGCGAGCGTCCCCGCTCGCGTATTCTACAAATCGCGAGCGGGGACGCTCGCACTATAATAATAAAAAAATGCTTTTTGCAAACCTGAGATGCTCCCGCTGTCAACTGTCAACGAAGAGGGCGGGCACTCTTGGCACCGCCCCTACAAACTGTCAACTGTCAACTAACCTTTCCCTCAATTCAGCATCCGATAGGTGTGGCAATTGTTCCACAAACAAAGTCAATTCTGCCAAAGGCAAAGCCAATAAATTAGTCACAGCCTGGGGCAGAATATCCTGCAAGTTAGTAACAAACATTTTCAATACACTTTCAGCCAACAACTTGACCGCTTCTTCCCGCCCCGATTCATCAACTGTCAGCATCGATAGTGCCAGCAACAAAACCGTAAAATCCGCAGCAAATAACTTGGATATGGGAGATAGAAAAGCAGTCATTTTGGGGCTTAATTCTCCAAATCGAACTCGCAGAATATTTTCCAATATTAACCGCTGTTGTTCTTGTCTGCCTCGTTCCAGTCCTCGTTCTAGCCCTTGTTCCAGCCCTTCTTCTAATCCTTCTTCCCTAGCTTGTTGCTGTGCAGCTTGTATTTCTTCTCGAAAAAGTGGTGCTATCGTCATAATTAACTCCCGCTCTTCTGGCTCTAATTCCTGTGGGATGTCGGTTACTAAATTTGACTGTAACCGATACAATAATTCTAGCGCGATAATCCGCAACGGATCGTTTGTGGCTAAAGCGCTCAATTGGGCGATCGCCCTTTCCTGCACTTTCCCTTTGCCCAAAATCCTCAACCACAGAGTTTCGGGAGTTTCTGGCAACTGGTGAATCACCACAATTGCCGATCGCAAAGATTCCCCCAAAAAATAGATTCCCTGCATCCAATTCTCTGTATCTGGTGTCGCATTAAAGCTATCTACCAAGGCTTTCGATGCTGTCGGTGTCAAAATCCACAGTTTGGGTAACTGAGCGTCATCATAGCGAGTATTTTCTCTTCTAAATTTTCGCTCCAATTCGCCTCGCACGTCCAATAATTTGCCCAAACAGCTACAAATTTCGCTGGCGTTTGCCGGATTGCGAAACGGCTCAAAAATAGCAGTCGTACCCGCCATTTTTCCCAACAAGCCTAGATTTTCGGAGTATTCGGGAATTGCAGTGCCAGGAGTGAAATAAACATCGATTTCTCGAACTTCGCTCGTCACATCGCGGCCGACATTCACCGTTCCTAGCGGGGAAAGCAATTCTTCCAGAAATTCTTTAGCAAAGCGATCGTGAATAAATCGCGTCATAGGAATTACGATTAACTTTATCCGTTAATAATAGCAGATGTGCGATATTTATTTACAGCAGTTCTAAGAAATATGAGGTACGTTGTTGGGCTTTAGCCCTCTTATTTTCGTTTAAGTAATATAGCATTTATGAATGATTCATATAAATTTGTAGGGTAGTGCCCCCGTACCTACGCCCTATCTATCGCGCAATCGAGTTCGGGAAGAACCCCTACAAAAGTTACACAAATAATTTAGGATTGCTATATTTATCAACGAAGTGGTAGAAGAAAGGACTGAAGTCCTAACTACAAACTTTTTTGATTTCTCGCCGATCGCGCGGGCGACAGGGTGTTCCTGTACAAACAAAGCCGGCGGGCATATTTTCAAACACGCTGCTGCGAGCTCCGATTAAGGCATTTGCACCGATCGCAACACCAGGGCCAATGAAGCAGTCAGCGGCAATCCAAACGCCGTTATTAATGATAACAGATGCTGTTATTAACCCAAAGGCTGGGTCTTGAGGGTCGTGAGAGCCGGTGCAGAGGTAACTTTTTTGGGAAATAACGCAGTGTTTGCCGATCGCAATTCTATCCAAACTGTACAATACAACATCATCTCCAATCCAACTATAATCACCAATTTCAATTTTCCAGGGATAGGTAAAACGAGCCGTAGGGCGGATAATCACCCCAGAACCTATTTTCGCGCCAAATAACCGCAACAAGCCGCTTCTGATGCTATTACAAGGATGTGGAGTGAGGGGAAATGCGATCGCCTGTACGAACCACCAAACCAAAATTAGCCAACCAGGCCTTCCGCGATCGAAATTTGACTGGTTGTACAGCCGCAAATCAATCAAAGATTCGCCTGTTAAAATATTTGGTTGGTTGTCGCCAATTGGACGATCGTTTATTTCAGGATTTGGCGAATTGGCGATCGGATGCGGCGGTTCCGGGTCGGGAGTTGGCGTATAATGAGTCATCTAATATTTAATTGAAAATCAAGTTTAGCTTTAAGGACTGCTGCATGACATTTCCAGTTAAGGACAATTTTAACTCTGAAAACACCAAGAATCTCGCACACAGCCAAAATCTCAATTCCAGTATTCCCAAAGTGCGACTTTTACAAACAGCTTTAATACTGCTTAGCAGCTTTTTTGTCGCAGAGTTAATCGCCGCCACGAGCTCTCACAGTTTATCCCTATTGGCAGATGCGGGTCACGTTTTATCTGATGTAGCAGCTTTAGCAATAACTTTAACAGCTACTTGGTATTCGTCACGACAAAGAAGTAAATCGGTGGATTGTGCGATCGCCCGATCGGCAATTCCCGCCCGCCCGGAAATTATTGCCGCTTTAGTTAATAGTATCAGTTTAGTAGCGATCGCCCTTTGGATTGCAGTAGAGTCGATCGCCCGCTTGCAGTCCCCAACCCCGGAAGTAGAAGGACTCCCGATGTTAATTACCGCCATTGTCGGTTTAAGCGTCAACTCAATCAATGCTTGCTGCTTGCATTCCTGCTGTCACGGCGACTTGAACCTCAAAAGCGCCTTTCTGCACGCAGTCGCCGACATATTTTCGTCGGTGGGAGTAATTTTAGCTGCGATCGCCGTAGCGTGGCTGCACTGGAATTGGGCGGACGGCTTAATTAGCTTGCTAGTATCGGTATCAATAATTTTATTAACTCTACCATTGCTGATTGAAAGTATCCAATTGCTGCTGGGAAAAGTATCGGCAATCTCCGCAATTCAAGAACCTTGCGACTGCGAAAGAGTCAGCGCCGAAAAACTCCTGTTTCCATCCCTCGAAGAACTAATCAAATGATGTCTCGACCTCTGCGTTCATCAGCGTTTATCCGCCGACATCTGCGGTTAAGATCCAAAGTATAAAAGATAGGTATACAATCAAAATAGAACAGACTAAAATCAAATCTATGTCAACTAAAGTAGAAACGGAGGAAAAAAAACAATGAATTTAGAGCAAGCAGTTTTAGATAAGTTGCGCGGATTGCCCCCAGAGAGACAGCAAGAAGTTTTAGATTTTGCTGAATTTCTTCAACAAAAAACTATGGCTAAACGACCGCTAAAGAGTGTCAAAGGATTGTGTGCTGACTTAAAAGTAGATATTACCGAAGAAGACATCGCCCAAGCCCGAAAAGAAATGTGGGGAAATTTTCCCAGGGAGATTGTTTGATACCCTCAGTCGTAGCAGATACCCATACCCTAATTTGGTACATTTTTGAACTGCCGAGATTGTCGCCAGCAGCATTAACGGCATTAGAAGAAGCGGTTAATGAGGGAAATTCGATCTACTTTTCGGCAATTACAATAGTAGAAATTTCTTACTTAATTGAGCGAGGGCGTTTGGCAGGCGAGGTGCTGACACGAGTTTTAAATGCTGCGGACGATCCAAATGTGGGGATTTTGCTAGCACCTTTGGATCGCAATATCTCGGCAACTATTCAACAAATTGACAGGGCAACGGTTCCTGATATGCCAGACAGGATTATTGCCGCCACTGCTTTATCTTTGAGTCTTCCGTTAGTCACCCGCGACGCGAAAATTCAAGCGTTAACTATTATTCAGACAATATGGTGAGTATGGGTGGAATTGACAGGGCAATCTAAGAAACCGGGTTTTTTCCGAAATCTTTCATACATCCTGTAGGGGCGGGTTCACCAACCATAATTGCGCCAAAACAAACAATCTCAAAAACCCGCCCAACCCAACTCTTGAAGTACATCAAGGGCTTTTAGAGCATCGGGATATTCTTGTAATTGGGAGCGATATTGTTCAATTTCTGATTGGGTAATGGTAGTCATTGGGATAATGGCGATCGATTAAATGAGTAATTCTTATTTTGTCATAATTATTGTACTTCTTTTGTGCAGAAACCCGGCCGTTGAAATAGCATTGATACAAACGAAGAAACCCGGCGGTTGGAAACCGCGGCTTGTCAAACGAAGAAACCCGGCGGTTGGAAACCGCGGCTATACAAACAATGTCCGCCTCCGCGGACGAAGAAACCCGGCGGTTGGAAACCGCGGCTATACAAACAATGTCCGCCTCCGCGGACGAAGAAACCCGGCGGTTGGAAACCGCGGCTATACAAACAATGTCCGCCTCCGCGGACGAAGAAACCCG
>NZ_JAHREU010000057.1:0-19399 GCF_020883145.1 Microcoleus sp. CAWBG27 | reverse complement strand
GCGGTTGGAAACCGCGGCTATACAAACAATGTCCGCCTCCGCGGACTGATACAAAATTCGGCTTAAATATCCCGTTTATTTCTTAGTCTGCGGAGGCAGACTTCGTTTGTGTAGCTGCGGTTTTAACCGCCGAATCACTCTCTGGCGGTGGCACAGTAGGCTCAGGTTCTGCGACATTTAACTGGCCGCCGCAGCAGCGCAATTCGTAAAGTTTAGCATTAATTTGATACTCGTACTGACTCAATAACCTTGCATAAATATAGCCAGCTTTTCCATCCAAAAAACCTAGCTGAATGAAGTAAAATAAAATAAATCTGAGCAGTGGTTTCAAAGGCAGCCGCACCCAAACTTTTTTGAGAAATCGCTTCCGCTGTACTGCATCTCCAAATAAGTTGGCGCCAATAGTGCCGCTGTCGTCGCGGCCTTCAATAATATTATAATAAACGCGGGCTTCCCAATTTGAATAGCGGTTGTGCCGTTCTATCCAGTGAAATAAATCGCGGTAATCTTCGTGGATCATGTCGTGTTTTAAGTAGCCGACTTGACCTGCTAAAATGACGTGTTCGTGTACTTCGTTGTCACCTGTATTGGGGACGGATTCGGTGCCGAGATTTTCGTAGCGGCCTTTTTGATGCTTGAACAAACGCAAATTCCAGTCGGGATATCGGCCGCCGTAACGCAGCCATTGACCTAAAAAGAAGACTTTGCGGTTGAGGTAGTAGCCGTCAAAATTCGGATCGGCGATCGCCCGCGCGATTTCGTCCCAAAGTTCCGGGGGGATGCGCTCGTCGCAATCGACAATTAAAACCCATTCGTTGCGAAAGGGCAGGTTGTCCAAAGACCAATTTTTCTTTTTCGGCCAGCGGTTGTCAAAATAGAATTGCACGACTTTGGCACCGCTACTGATGGCAATTTCTACCGTGCGATCGCTGCTTTGGGAATCAACCATGAAAACTTCATCTGCCCTGGCAATGCTGGCCAGACACGCAGGTAGATTAAGTTCTTCGTCTTTTGCCGGAATGAGAACTGAAACCGGAATCTTGGATGAACTAGATGTCATAATCGAGTGCTTGAACCTGAATGCGGTCGAGTTATTGTGGATGAAGTGCGATCGGCATGGTAGCGCCGACGACTTTAACAGCGAGGGATATTGCCTCTAGCCTAATGCCTGCTGGTCGATTTAGGTGTAAAAATCAGGCCCCGAAGGGCTGCACTTAAATAACCAATTTGACCCCAAGCAAAAACGAAATTTTCAAAGCGCAGTCCCGGATCTCTAATATATTTAAAAGACTTGTATACTCCCCTCACTATTCTTTCGCCGCCCCGTCCAAGCTGAGCAATACCTGCTCGATCGGACAATTGTTCCCGATAACACTCGCTGATGCCTTGCCACCAACCCCGATCGAGAAACCAAGCTTGCTTGAGCCTTTCTACAGCCACATTGTGCAGAACCAGGGCCTCGGGCAGATAAACCACTTGCCAGCCTAACTCTAATGCTAATTCTGTCGCGCGCAATTCTTCATTTGACAACAACTTTTTGCCGACTCTACCGAGTTTGACATCGAAGCCACCAATTTGTTCGAGAAAAGCCCGCCGGATCGAGTAGTTTACACCCCTGGGAGTCAAACCGGCAGCAGTTACGTACTGGCAAGTATCCCCTAAATCATAAACTCCCAAGTTTTGGGCCAATCCGGGCGATAGCCATTTTGGTGCACAGACTCCACAAGGCCACAGCAAGTTAACTTTGCCGCCGGCTACGGCTAGTTTTTGATTGCTTTGATAGGCGGCGTGCAGCACCCTGAGCCAATTCGGCTCAGCAATAGCGTCGTCGTCGAGATAAGCTAATATTTCGCTGCTAGCTTCCTTGGCGCCGGTGTTTCGCGCTACTGATAGACCGATTGTGGGTTCCCAGACATACTTGAGGCGGCAGTCGGAGAGTCTTGCTTCTACCACCTCGCGAGTGCGCGAAGTGGAACTTTCGGGGCTGGCATAATCGTTAGAACCGTTATCCACTACTACTACTTCAAAGTTATCGGGAAAATCCTGTACCAGCAAGCTGTCGATCGCCCCAGCTAAATAGCTGGCGCGATTGTGAGTGCAAATTATGGCTGATATCTGAGGTTTGGGCATTGGGCATTGGGCATTGGGCATTGGGAAGAAGGCTCGCGCAGGGCATTGGGCATTGGGGATAGTCTCTATTTTTTGCTTCTTTTCTTCTCTCTGCAAATTGGTAAGGGCGTAACTCACTTGCTGGAAAACGGCTATGTTGGGAAATTTGATGTAGTTATTCTGATATTGTCCTATCAATGCTATTATCGCCTAAAAATCATTGGTAATCAAACAAATAACCAGCAACCAATAACCAGCAACCAATAACCAGTAACCAATAACCAATAACCAGTAACCAGTAACCAGTAACCAGTAACCAGTAACCAGTAACCAATAACCAGTAACCAGTAACCAATAACCCTTCGACCCTTCGACTACGCTCAGGGAACCGCAAATAACAAATAACCAATAACAAATAACCAATAACCAATGACTAAAATAATCTTAGTAACTGGGCCGGCTCGAAGTGGTAAAAGTGAATGGGCCGAAACTCTGGCTGCGGGTTCGGGAAAACAAGTAATCTATGTGGCTACGAGCCTGGTTGATGAAGCGGATTTGGAATGGCAAAGTCGCCTCGAACAGCACCGAAATCGCCGTCCGTCTGATTGGCAAATTCTCGAAGTACCGATCGACTTACCGAGAGTTGTCCGCACTGGTACACCGTCGGATTGCTTGTTAATTGATTCCCTCGGAACTTGGACGGCGAATCTTTTAGAACAAGAAGCCACACTTTGGACTGCTACACAGCAAGATTTGCTGGCGAGTTTGAAGTCAACTGCGGCGGATGTAATTTTTGTAGGAGAGGAAACTGGATGGGGTGTTGTGCCTGCTTATCCGGCGGGGCGGCTGTTTCGCGATCGCCTCGGCACTCTCGTCCGTCACATCGGGGCGATCGCCGATACTGTTTATCTCGCCACCGGAGGTTATGCCTTGAACCTGTCGGCTTTGGGTACGCCGCTACCGCCGGCCAAGAATTAACAGACGGAAGCCCGATCGACTTTTCGAGCAAAAAGCTCCGTTTGCCCGCAGACAATTTCAACTAAAAATCAGCTATAATTACAATTAAGCTCGAAAACTCAAAAATCACATCAATCACTCCAAAAAAATACTCGCGCCCAGCAACCAGCACAAAAATTTGACACCGAAAATAGTCGGCTTTTGAAAGAATGTCAAATATCAAATGTCTCTTGAGATAGAGATCGAATTTAAAGTTTAAAGTCTAAAATTACCAATGAATTGCAGGATTGAGTAAAAGCTATGGCATCAGAAAGTGAAGTCAGAAAATATATTGCTTACTGGTTTCAGTTAGGCAAAAAAGTATTTATTCGCAACGGTTCCGAAGCGCTGCTACCAAAATCGGTAATTGCGGGCGATCGCTACAGCAGCGAATTTGAAGAATGCTGGCAAAAAATCATCTCCCCCGACAGCGGAGACTGTCACCTGCAAGGCACCAACGAAACAATTGCCGAACTGCTGACACCAGCATGGGAAATCAGTCCCTGCGCGCGCTGTGCCATGCCCGTAGTGTTCCAACAAACCGGAATGCCACCAGAGTGCTGTCCTTGTTACGACTTACCCAACTGGCCCGATACCGAAATGCCCCAACCTCGATCGCCCGTCAGCACCAAATTGCAACTTTCCAGCATTTGCGATCGACTCCTCAGAACCGGTGGGGAGTGAAGAGGGAGAGAGGGTGAGAGGGGGAGAATGGGAGAATGGGAGAGGGGGAGAATGTGAGAGGGGGAGAAATGGGGTTTTTCGCCCAAACAAGCGTTACAACCTTGGATACTCCACTACAAAACCCGATTTCTTTAGTCCTTTGCCAACTGTCAACTGCCAAAATGACAACTGTCAACTGTCAACTGTCAACTGTCAACTGCCAACTCTATCTCACAATAGTGGCGAGAAGGCCACAAATTGTTACAATGTCTTTACAATGCTTCACACTAGGTCTGAGTTTATGGATGTCAAGACGGTATCGCCAGCCTCCCCAGTAACTTACTCAAATTCAGGGACTCACGCTGCACCAGACAATCTCAAAGAGGTAAAAACAGTTCCCCTGCAAGCAGTACAAGTAGAACTAGACACAGCTACAGCAAATCCCCAACCGCTCAAATCAGCCAAAGATATCGCCTATGAGTTGGCCGGAGAAGCTGTGCGCTACGATCCAGTTGCGATCGCAGCCGAGTACCGCAATCGCCCCCTGCAAGTCTGGAGAAGGCTGTCTAGCGTGGTTTGGACATTTTTTAGCTTTGCCTTCAGTTTGTGGTGGGACAAAAAGAGAGGCCGCACCGCAGCCAACGAAAAGCGCCGCGCCGCCCGCCTGCGAGAAATTCTCAGCCAACTCGGCCCAGCTTTCATCAAAATCGGACAAGCACTCTCAACTCGCCCTGACTTAGTACCGCCAGCATATTTAGAAGAATTAACCACGCTGCAAGACCAATTGCCAGCGTTTCCCAACGAAGTAGCATATCAATTTATACAAGAAGAATTGGGCGCACACCCCAAGGATATTTACGCCGAAA
Organism: Microcoleus sp. CAWBG27; assembly: GCF_020883145.1. Lineage (NCBI taxonomy): Bacteria > Bacillati > Cyanobacteriota > Cyanophyceae > Oscillatoriales > Microcoleaceae > Microcoleus > Microcoleus sp. CAWBG27. The sequence goes on along the minus strand of NZ_JAHREU010000057.1, from coordinate 14,765 downwards.
TTACCGCAGATCCGATCGCAGCAGCATCCCTCGGACAAGTCTATAAAGGCAAACTCAAAACCGGCGAAACCGTCGCCATCAAAGTGCAGCGACCCGGTTTAGCCGAAAACATCGGCTTAGATATTTACATCCTGCGGCGCGTCGCAGTTTGGGCGCAAAACAACTTCAAAATAATTCGCAGTGACCTCGCCGGAATTATGGACGAGTTGGGCGAGCGCATTTACGAAGAAATGGACTACACCCACGAAGGACACAATGCCGAACGATTCGCCGAACTCTACGGGAATCTAAAGGATATTTACGTTCCCAAAATCTACTGGGAATATACCCGCCGCCGCGTCTTGACCATGGAGTGGATTACCGGCATCAAACTCACTAATTTAGAAGCCGTCAAGGCTCAAGGAATCGACGCTCCTTACTTAATTGAAGTGGGGGTGCAGTGTTCTCTCAGACAGCTTCTAGAACACGGTTTCTTTCACGCTGACCCGCATCCCGGCAATCTTTTGGCAACTCCTGACGGTCAGTTGGCTTATCTCGATTTCGGGATGATGAGCGAAGTCAAACCTTATCAGCGGTACGGCTTGTTGGAAGCTGTGGTGCATTTGGTAAACCGCGACTTTGAAGGTTTGGCCAGAGATTACGTAAAGTTGGAATTTTTAACGCCAGACACCGATTTGACGCCAATTATTCCGGCTTTGGCTGGGGTATTTAACAATGCTTTGGGTGCTAGCGTTGCCGAACTCAATTTCAAAAGCATTACTGACGAACTTTCGGCGGTGATGTACGAGTATCCTTTCCGAGTTCCAGCTTACTATGCTTTGATTATTCGATCGCTCGTTACGCTAGAAGGGATTGCCATTAATGTCGATCCAGAATTCAAAGTGCTGAGTAAAGCTTATCCTTACGTAGCAAAACGGCTGTTGAGCGACCCCGCACCGGAATTGAGAGCCTCCCTGCAAGATTTATTGTTCAAACAAGGCGAATTCCGCTGGAATCGCTTAGAAAACTTGCTGAACAATGCCCGCGAAAGCGACGATTACGATGTCAGCAAAATCCTCAACCAAGCGTTAGAGTATTTATTTTCGCAAAGAGGAGATTATATTCGCGATCGCATTGTTGCTGAATTGGTGAAAAGTCTCGACACACTTTCGAGCAATGCTGTTGCTAACGCCAAAGCAGTTGTCGGCGAATGGTTTGGAGTCAAAGCAAGCCTACCTGTAGTTTCACAAACCGAACAAAATAACTTAGAACACATCAAGCGGATTTGGGATATTTTGCAATCAACTCCGGGTTTTGACGGCATGAAAGTATTGCAACTACTGCCGCAGTTGTTGGTGAAACCAGAAGTGCAGAATATGGGCCAGCAAGTCGTCGGCGGTTTGGCTCAAAGAGCAGTTGCTAGGTTAATTCGCGAGTTTTTACTTTCCGAGAAACCAGCAGCTATTCCTGAAAATGGCAGCTATTCTCAGACTTCGCCTCAGTTGTCTTTGCCGGCGGCGAAGTAGTTAGATCAGATAAAAAAAGGTACGTTGTTGCGCTTCAGCGCTCTTTCCGGATATCAGAAAGAGGGCTAAAGCCCAACAACGTACCTTTTTTGTGTTATGAAAGTCCAGCCAAGGTACGTTGTTGCGCTTCAGCGCTCTTTCCAGATCTCAGAAAGAGGGCTAAAGCCCAACAACGTACCTTTTTTGTGTTATGAAAGTCCAGCCAAGGTACGTAGTTGCGCTTCACCGCTCTTTCCGGATACCAGAAAGAGGGCTAAAGCCCAACAACGTACCTTTTTTGTGTTATGAAAGTCCAGCCAAGGTACGTAGTTGCGCTTCACCGCTCTTTCCGGATATCAGAAAGAGGGCTAAAGCCCAACAACGTACCTTTTTTGTGTTATGAAAGTCCAGCCAAGGTACCTAGTTGCGCTTCAGCGCTCTTTCCGGATACCAGAAAGAGGGCTAAAGCCCAACAACGTACCTTTTTTGTGTTATGAAAGTCCAGCCAAGGTACGTAGTTGCGCTTCACCGCTCTTTCCGGATCTCAGAAAGAGGGCTAAAGCCCAACAACGTACCTTTTTTTTCTATCGTACTATTGATAAGATTAGGAAAGAGGGCCCAAGCCCAACAACGTACCTTTTTTGTATTTAGATTTTAACTGAAATATTGTTGGATAAATGCTTGCAGTTGTCGGACTTCGCAAGCTTCGGCAAGACGAATCAGTTCTCTGGCAAAGGCAGCCTGGTTCTCATCTTGAAGTTGTTCTGCAATTTCGATAATGCCGTCAAGTTCTCCGTTTTGTGCTAACTCAAATAGTTCGTTTAAAATTTCGGTTGCAGGTGGCTGAATTGACTCTGTTCCAACATCAGCATTCGGGTTTGGATTGTTATTGGTGTCGTAAATCCAATCCAATTGCAGATGTTTTTGCATTAGTTCCAGTAAGGTATCAGCTTCTACCGGTTTGGGCAAAAAGTCACTTCCACCAGCTTCCAGACTCTTGTGGCGATCGCTTTCAAATACGCTCGCAGAAGAGACGATAACGATGGTTTCTTTGAGTTGGGGATAAGTCTGTAGCTTCCGCAAAAACTCATACCCATCCATCACAGGCATACTTAGGTCAGTAATAATTAAATCTGGTGAAGTCTTGAGAGTTTGTTCAATTCCTTCGAGTCCGTTGCTGGCTTCAACGATCTCAAAACCGATCGGTTGTAAAAGATTGAGTAGAACCGAGCGATTTTCCCAAGAGTCATCAATAACGAGAATTTTGTGTTTTTTGCCTTGATATCCAGCGATCGCCCGTTGGTGAGATACTTTCGCAACGGATGCCCAATTGTCGGCGACGGGGAGTTCTACTTCAAAGGAGAAGGTGCTGCCTTCACCGGAGATACTGCCGACGCTAATTTCACCGCCCATGATCGAAACAATTTTGTGGCTAATTGCGAGTCCTAAACCTGTTCCTTCAGCTTGCTTTTGGGTATCACCAACTTGTTCAAAGGGCAGGAAAATTTTCTCGATTTCTTGCGGGGTCATGCCAACTCCGGTATCTTGAATGTGAAAGCGAATCTTTTTTCCAACAGATTCAACTTTGAAGGTGACACCGCCGCGATCTGTAAATTTAATCGCATTTCCCAGTAGGTTAATCAAAACTTGACGGAGGCGTTTTTGATCTGCAAAAACTTCCACAGGTAAGCCTTTTTCCGCTTTAAACTCAAAGTAAATGCCTTTTTCTTCGGCACGGATGCGGTGGATTTCGACGACACTTTGCAGGAAGGAAGGTAGGTGCAAAGGTGCGGGATTCAGTTCGAGTTTTCGGGCTTCGATTTTGGAAAGATCCAATATATCGTTAATCAGGGTGAGCAAGTGAGAGCCGCACTGGTAGATGATGTTGATGCCGTTGCTTGCTTTCGGGGTGAGGGGTTCGCTGCGTTGCAGGATTTGGGTGTAGCCCAGAATCCCGTTGAGGGGTGTCCGCAATTCGTGACTCATGTTGGCTAAGAATTCGCTTTTGGCTTGATTGGCAAATTCGGCTGTTTCTTTGGCTTGCTGAATATCTAGGTTGGCTTGTTGAATTTCCTGAAACTTATCTTGCAGGGCTATAGCCATCAGTTGGAAGTTATTGGACAGGGTGTTTATTTCGCTGATGGAACTGTTGGGAATTTGCAGCGATTGTTGTTCTGTAAGTTTATCGGGCAAATTGTTGGTAATATTGGCAAGTTGCAGCAAGGGTTTGACTAGACTGCGACTAATAGATTTTGCCAGAAGCGGGGCGAGAAGTGCGATCGCCATGAGAATCGCGAAGCTTTTGGTATAAATTCTATCGAACACTGCTAAATGGGAAGCGCTGGGTTGTTCGATCGCAATTATCCAAGAAAAATCACCGCCAACAGCAGTTTTATTCACGTAAAATGACTTTCTCCACCGCATAACCTTAGGCGTGTTGGGGAGGATGGGTATCCAAATATTGGTGTTTTGATTCAACGGATTAATTTCACCATTCCCATTTTTATCAAAGGGTTGTGCTTCCTTTAGATCCTCGCGAGTGCTGGAAATAACGCGATTTTCGCGATCGAGCAAACTCACCATCCGAGTCGATCCGGCTTGACTGGCGAGCAAAAATTGTTTTAATTTGTTGGTGTCAACTTCTGCAAAAACTTGACCTACCAGGTTGTTATCCCGGAAAATGGGTACTGTTTGGGCGATCGTCGGCGAGTTCGACACCGTAACGAGATCGGAGAGCACCGGCTGCTTGGCTGTCAGTAAAGCCTGCAATGGCAAACTATCGAGTTTTGTGACTGAATTGCGATCGGTATTTTGGACAGTAGTGGAATTCAGAATTTGCCCGTTGGTGTCTGTAATGTAGAGATTGCTGAACCCTGGAAGAGTCGATCGGGCTATTTGAATTTTTTCCTGCATCTGTGAAGCGTCCAAGAGATTGCTATCCTGAACATTAGATGCCAGTTTTTGTAGGTTCTCCAGACTTTTCTGGTGCCACTCCTGTAAATCCGTACTCACAGCTTGTCTGCTATTTTCTAGCTGGCCTAGAAGATTTTTTTGTTGAACATTAGTAGCATCCTGACAGTTCCAAATAGTTAACACCAATGCCGGTAGCAAGACAAAAGCTACCAGCAAATTTAGAAGAGTTTGTTCAAAATCCTGAGTTTTGAGAGTATTGACGCGGAGCCACTTAGTAATAGGAGTGTGAGTCAGAATCAGACTAGCAATCAAAGCATTACAGATTTGGTTGACTGGATTTCTGAAGGAAATCAACAGAACAGATTGAGGAGAAACTTTCCCACAAACCACATAAAGAAACCAAAGCAATGGAAATCCAATCGTTGCCCAGAAAATAACATCAATTAATAATAAATTTTTACTTCGGCGCAGTCCCAATCCGACAAAGATTGCCTCCACTGTCCAAAGAATAAAAGCGTAGGGATGATACCAAATTAAAATTGTACGGAAATTGGCAATTACCGCAGCGAGCGTTCCCCAGCCTAATCCATACAATCTCATAACCAACATGACAAAAACACTGCCAAAGAGCCAATCTGTGTAGAGAATAATTGGAATACTGAAATAGTTACCCAAATACCCTAAGACCAGCAAACAAAGCAAAACAACCGTCAATCGCAATTGTTCTTTTGACTGATTTTTATGCCTTGAGTAGTCGCCTAAACCTGAAATATTTGTCATTGTCTTTGCTGATTATAGAATTCCAAGACTTTGTAAGAGCGATCGCTTTTTTATTGACTTACAGAAACTAATAGCAGCGATTTTCTGATATCAAACATTGCTAGATTTTGCTAAATTATTTTCTTTGTCTAAATAGAACTTACTACGCTTGTGGTCAATTATTTCAACGATCTCCTCGATTTTATACCATCTTGGCAAAAAAGTGTGTGTTGTTATACTTTTTTGTCGATCGGGTGCGGCGATTCATAAATTGTTGATAGGTAGTTGTAGTTGTAGGGTGTGTCGCCATAGAAAATACTCAAGAAAGAGCGACTATCTCATAGCGACGCACCTCTTCTTTTCAAAGGTTTTAGTGGTAGGTGTGCCACCACAGACAAGACTCAATAAAGAGCGATAATCGAGCGAGCAATGCACCTCTTCTTTTCAAAGGGTGAGAAATTAAACCCCAATACGGCTCAATTAATATTAATTTCAAAAATCCTTGCTTCAACGCTCTTCGTTGAGTTGGTTTATTCAAATATTGTCGCACGCTTTGCGTCGCTTGCTAGGTTTTTCGTTTTTTCTTGCCTAGCATAAATGGAGCCGCGCCTACCAATATTGTTGCATTTATTTTTTTAATTGGTATTACTATTAATTTAACTTGATTGATATTGTAGTTTTTCTCAAAAAGATCGGGCATGACATACAGCTTATATAACACTCAAATAAGAGGGCTAAAGCCCAACAAAGTACCCGTTATTTCGATGGAGCCGCTATATATTAATTTCGTTAGCATCATAATTATTCATCTTTCTCCTCTGTCCCTCTGCATTCTCTATGTCAAGAGCGGTAAATCATTCCGATACAAGCGGAATTGATATTACCTTTGTATTTAAAGATTGAACACTCATGTAGAAACTATCGGCAAGGCAGACGAACTGAATAAATATCCTCAATTGCACCCAAGGGCGGATAAAACTCAAAGAATTACTGAAGCTTAAATCCCTTAGCAGCTAATTGTTGGCGCAGACTTTGAATTATGACACTATCGACAGTATTTTCGCCTTTTTCTGTACTGGCTTTGCGTTGGCGTTCGACATATTCGGTACGCTTTTGAGATAACTCGCGGATCGTTTTTTTAATCCTTTCTCTTTCGGTTTTCTTGCCAGCTACATATGTTCTTTTTTCAGTTAATGTCATACCTCGCATGATTTCCGGTAAGCTCTCATCTGATATTTCCTCTAGTTTCACTTTTCCAGTTTCAAGAGCATCGAGTAAATCCCAAGAATAATTACTATAGTATTCAGAAGCTTTGGAGGCACTACGCATTACCATATTTACGCCAGCATTACTATCTTCAGCAGCTTGACGTTGTTGTCCTATTATTCCTTGTCTACCATAGGGAATATAAGTTTCATTTAATTTAGTATTCCAACTAGAAATTTCCTCATCATAAGGCGACTTAATTACCACAATTACTTGATTTTGATTGATGTTGAAGTTACTACCTTTTGCCAAAATAGCTCCAGATGCCCAAAGTTGTCGTTCCTGACTTTCCGCTGAACCGCAGTAGATTGTATTAACAAGAGTATCTCCTTTAACAGCCAGATTGACAGATTGAGTCCAAACTATAGGGCCTTGATCGAATGGTTCATTGCCAGCGATAAAAATCACGCGAAAATCTGCCGGATCTTTACTCCAGTTTAATTCTTGCATTGCCGATCGAATTACCCAGCCAGCATATTCTTGACCGCCGTTAGTTTTGATACTAAATAGCTTTTCGGACACCAAATCTAATTCAGGAGTAAATCCAGTTAATAATCTGACAAAACCTTCCGAAGATGGTAAACTATCATTGCCATAATGATAGAGAGCAACTTCTAAATCTGGAACTTCGCCATCTTTTCTGACCTTAGATAAAAAATTCACAATTTGCCAAAGTTGATTGCGAGTCTGGTCGATCAGTCCATCCATGCTATTACTAGAATCTAAAAGGATGGCTATCTGAATTTTTGCTTTGGCGAAAGCGGCTGTGGGGGAGCACAGAATACTTAGGGTTAAGGCTGTAGTGAATAAAATTCGAGTTAGTTTGTGCATTAAATTTTCGGATTTTCTTGTGATTACTAATTGTCTTCCAATACTGTTTACTTAAGACCGCCCTGGGGGTAAGATTTATGAAAAATAGATACGGAGATTGCTTCCTTCTTCGCAATGACTATCTTAAGTAAACCGTATTCAATTATAGTCAGTGGTAATCTAGATTTAGTTCCTGGCTTCAAGTAATTTGTAACAATTGTTTACAGTTGTAGTTAATTCATTAGAGTTTTTAACCACAGTTATTAGTAGGGTATGTCAGCTACGATCGTTTTCGGTTTAAACTAAAAAGCTAATAGCTGACGCACTACAGAAAACTCAAGGTGCGTCAGAATTATACTTTTAGTGGTGATTCATAATTTTGCAACTGACGCACCCTACAACTACCTACGATCGCACTTATGAATGCAGTCGAAATCGAAGAAGCCGTTTCCCGGCTTGCTGAATCGCCCTTTGACTCGGAAGAGTTTCCCTTTGCTTTCCTCGAAGCTTTTGGTAACAAGTCAACTACCATCAAGAAGCTCAAAAGCAAAAGCGGTGGTTCAAACAAATCGGATGTCGGTGGCGTACTTCAGCATAACAATATTCATTTGAAGGTTTGCTCCGAAGGTGAGGTGACAAATACCCTCACTGCTTTGCGGGAAAGTGCGGCGACTGCTAGACATAAGGCTAAGGAATGGCAATTTAATAACTTAAGCAATCTCGAACTTTCAATCCTTGCCTGCAAAGCTAGCGGGCGTAAAGATGCTGAAATTATTGAATTTTCATTCCTAAGTTTATCCTTGCTACCGATGGCAAAAGTTTTGAGGCGGAGAATTTGGCTGATGGGGAGACAGTCGCTTGCGATTACCACGATTTTCACGATCATTTTGGTTTTTTTCTGCCGTTGGCGGGGATTACGACGGTTAGGCAAATCCGGGAGAATGCCTTTGATATCAAGGCTACGGCGCGTCTGAATCGCCTTTATGTGGAGCTGTTGAAGGAGAACCCGGAGTGGGATAAATCGGAGCATCGGGAAGCGCTCAATCACTTCATGGCGCGACTGATTTTCTGTTTCTTTGCGGAGGATACGAATATTTTCCACAGTGAAGGTTTGTTTGCGAAAACAGTCCAGCAAATGAGTGATTCCTCGAATACCCATGAGGTGTTGTCGGAGTTGTTTCGGGCGATGTGTCTGCCGCTGAAAGAGCGAGAAGTTGCACAGATTCGGAGTTGGGCGAATGTGTTTCCCTATGTGAATGGGGGGCTGTTTTCGGGTGGGGTGGAGGTGCCGCGTTTTAGTAAGATTGCGCGTTCTTACTTGCTTCATGTTGGTAATCTGGATTGGACAAAGATCAATCCCGATATTTTCGGCTCAATGATTCAGGCGATCGCAAATGATGAAGAACGAGGTGCTTTAGGGATGCACTATACGAGCGTGCCGAATATCCTCAAGGTGCTTAATCCGCTTTTCCTCATTCGCATTGGTTAGGGAAGCGCACGATCGCAATGACGAAATTCTGGAACGAATCTACATCGGCCGCCGCTTCAAAAACGACACCGAACGATTGGAAAAACTGTTTGAATTGTATACTAAAATGACCAGTCAGCAACCGCTCCCAAAAAAGTCTGCCAAACGTAAAACGAAGCCATAGTCCCTTCAGTCATAATATAAATACAAACCCATCCATCCTCGAAAAATCATGACAGCCGCCGAAAAACTTTACCAGCTTATCCAAGTCCTCCCAGACAACCAAATCAACGAAGTCCTCAACTTCGCCGAGTTTCTTCACCAAAAACAACTCACCGCCCCTCAAGCTATCCCCCCCGGCACTCTCACCGGACTTCGGGGCATCGCGAAACAGTCTGGAACAGCCCCAAACGATGATGACTTACAAGCAGAATACACCGACTATCTCACCCAAAAATATCAGTAAGCCTTCCTATGAAAATTCTGATTGATACCAACATCGTCCTCGATCTACTTCTAGTTGAATTGTATACTAAAATGACCGCCCAAAAAACTTCCCCCCAAAAGTCTGCCAAACGTAAAACCAAAGGAGAAAATTGATAATGGCAAAAGATTTAACTTCATCGCTGCGCGATCGGCAAAATATCCTCAACAATCGCTATGCCTTAGAAAAAATAGAAGAATACTTGGGATTAGGAGGGACTTACTATGAAGAAGAACTGCTTTTTACTAAACAACAACTGATTGAAATTTTCGGCATCAGCGACAGTACAATTGAAAAGTATCTATCCAGTCACAAGGATGAGCTGAAGACTAATGGCTATAGGGTGCTACGAGGCAGGAAACTACGAGAGTTCAAGGGTTTGATGGATGTCTCCGTAACTGATTACGGTAACAAAACCCCGACCCTAGGTGTGTTTACCTTTCGGGCAACCCTAAACCTAGCAATGGTGCTAGTGGAGAGCGATCGGGCCCGTGCAATTCGATCGCGCATCTTAGATATCGTCATTGACGTAATGGCAGAACGGGCAGGCGGACATACCAAATACATTAACCAGAGAGATAACAATTACTTACCAGCAATCTATCAAGAATTTAGCTATCGTAAAACCTTTACCGATGCCCTCGATAATTACCTGGACATGGGCAAGTTTAAATATGGCATTTACACCAACAAAGTATATCAGATTGTTTTCCGAGAGAAAGCCGAAGAATATAAGCAGATATTAAGTTTGGGTAAAAACGATTGTCCCCGTGACACCATGTATGCCGAAGTTCTCATCGCCATTGCCAGTCTAGAGAATGGTTTGGCAGCAGAATTGAAAGCCGAGTCAGAAAAAGTGGGACGAAAGCTGAAACAGAAAGAGGTTGATTCACTATTGGAATCCGCAGAGGAAAACCCCTATCTAAAACCGATTATTGAAGATGCCCGCATCAAAATGGCCAGTCGCGATCTAGGGTTTCGGGATGCTCTGCATCAAAAATTAGAAGCCTATATCCAAAGCGTTCCAGAGAACGACTTTGAGAAATTTTTAGGAGAAGCCAGCCGTTCTTTAGAAGAGCAACTTTCCGATCCGGCTCTTTTGGCTGTATTTAAGCGATTGAAGGATCGGTAATTTATGGCAGCAGATTTCTTTTACTTTGACATTCATTATGCGATCGAGCTGCATGATTGGATTATCGAAAAATCAGGGGGATTTCCGGGTTCTAATAATCCGAGTCTACTAGAGAGCGCATTAGAACATATTCAAAACGATCTCTATTACCCTGAAATTCACCACAAGTTAACTCACCTAGTTTTTGCCGTCAACAAATTTCATGCTTTTAATGATGGCAATAAACGCTCTAGTATTGCATTGGGTGCTTATTTTCTCAAGCTCAATGGTTATGGTTTTTTAGTCAAAAAGTTTGTCCTAGAAATGGAAAATATCGCCGTTTGGATAGCAGAGGGAAAAATTTCTAAAGAGTTTCTATGTGAACTGATTGAGTCTCTTATTTTCGAGGAAGATTTCAGTGAAGAACTTAAGTTTAAGTTGGCGCTTGCTGTCATGGGCGATATTGATTCTAATTGTTAGTTCGGCTGGAACAGACTCGTTATATCAAATCTGGTAGCATCGGAATTATTAGTGGTAGAAATTAGGACACAGCAGTGCCGTGTCCCTACCTAAAATAATATTGTAGGGATACGGCACTGCCGTGTCCTCTTCTCCTCCATATCATTCCAATGCAACCGGAAACGATATTACCTCCCTTTTTGGGCATGAAAGTGCTTTAACGCAAATCGATGCTGGCGAGTCTCGAAGTCTGAAACGCATATATATCAATAAAAAAGTGCTTTAATGCAAACCGATTTTAGCAAGTCTTAAAGAAAAAAACTCCCACCCATGAGCAAACCGATCGCAATTCCCTCAGTTTCCGTCACCTACGCCCAAGATGGCACCTCCACCCGCCCCAACGCCCTGGGGATGCGCCCGATGCAGGAACGAGCTTACCAGAAGCGCGGCGAACAATATCTTTTGATCAAATCGCCTCCCGCCTCCGGTAAAAGTCGCGCATTGATGTTCATCGCCCTGGACAAATTAGAGAATCAGAAACTGAAACAAGCCATTATTGTAGTACCAGAAAAGGCGATCGGCTCCAGCTTCCATAATGAACCTTTGAGTCAGTTTGGATTTTGGGCGGATTGGCAAGTCGAACCCAAATGGAATCTCTGCGACGCACCGGGAAACGACGGCGGCAAAGTAGGCGCAGTGCAGAAATTTCTAGCCAGCAATGCCAAGATTCTAATCTGCACTCACGCTACATTCCGCTTTGCCTTGGATAAGTTTGGTGTGGAGGTTTTGGACGATCGCCTAATCGCCATAGATGAATTTCACCATGTTTCTGCCAATCCAGACAACAAATTGGGCGATCGCGTCCGCCAACTCATGGCCCGCGATAAAACCCATATCATAGCCATGACTGGTTCCTATTTTCGCGGCGATGCCGAAGCCGTGTTACATCCCGAAGATGAATCCCGATTCGATACAGTCACTTACACCTATTACGAACAACTAAACGGCTACGAATACCTGAAGCAACTCGACATTGGCTACTACTTTTATGCGGGTAGCTACACCGATGAAATCGTGCGGGTGTTGAATCCGAAAGAGAAAACAATCCTGCACATTCCTAATGTTAATTCCCGCGAAAGTACGAAAGACAAAATCCGCGAAGTCGAGCACATCATCGAGGAACTTGGCGAATGGCAAGGCATCGATCCGAGTACGGGATTTCAACTGGTTAAAACCGCCGACGGTACGATTCTCAAAATTGCCGATCTCGTAGATGACGATCCGAGTAGGCGCGATCGAGTTTCCGCCGCCCTGAAAGACTCGAAATATAAGAACGATCGCGATCGCATCGACATCATTATCGCCCTGGGCATGGCGAAGGAAGGTTTCGACTGGATCTGGTGCGAACACGCCCTGACGATCGGCTACCGCTCCAGTTTGACCGAAATCATTCAAATTATCGGCCGCGCCACCCGCGATGCACCAGGGAAAACCCGCGCCCGATTCACCAACCTGATTGCGGAACCGGATGCCGCCGAATCTGCCGTCACAGAAGCAGTTAACGACACCCTCAAAGCCATTGCAGCCAGCCTGTTGATGGAACAGGTACTCGCCCCCCGCTTCGAGTTCAAACCCAAGCGCCCGGACAATGGGCCCACTCCCGGCTTCGACTACGGCGAAGATGGCTACAATCCGAATAAGTGCAACGCGGGCATCAATCCAGAGAAAGGCTTGATTCAGATGGAAATTAAGGGATTAGCGACACCCAAAAGCCCGGAAGCCGATCGCATTTGTCGCGAAGATTTGACCGAATTAGTGGCCGCCTTTGTCCAAGATAAACCGACGATCGAGCGCGGCCTATTTGATGAGGAATTGGTGCCGGAAGAATTAACCCAGGTTCGCATGGGCAAAATCATCAAAGAAAAGTGTCCAAATCTAGATGAGGGCGATCGAGAAGCCATTCGCCAACACGCGATCGCAGCTTTAACCGTCGTTCAACAAGCCAAAAAAACCATGAATGAAAGTGGTGGAACCTATACCACAAATCCCGGCGGTGAGGCGGCGAAAAATACTGCTCTCATCGACGGAGTAAGGCAGTTTGCGCTATCAGTAACTGAGTTGGAGATGGATTTGATCGATCGCATCAATCCCTTCGGTGAAGCCTACGCCATCCTCGCCAAGTCGATGAGCGAAGAAAGACTGAAGCTGGTGGCGGAAATCATTGCGGCTAAACGGATTGTCCTTAGCGTGGAAGACGCGCGGGAATTAGCCAAACGGGCGAGTCGTTTCAGACAAGAAAAGGGCAGATTGCCTTCCCTGACGGCGACAGATCCGTGGGAAAAACGCATGGCAGAAGGGGTTGCTTTCCTCACACGCAAGGTAAAGGAGGAAAAAAATGCCTAATTATACCACCGATGAAGATTTGGAGTTGCTGGCGGAATTGGGCATAGACATCGCCCCGGAAACCTCCAGCGAACGTTCCCCCAGAGAAGAGCGGATTATCGCAGGTTTTGAGGAGATCGAACGGTTTGTGGAGGAACATGGCAGACTGCCCCAGCACGGGGACGATCGCGATATTTTCGAGCGACTTTATGCTGTGCGGCTCGATCGGCTGCGGGAATCTGAGGAATGTCGCGCCGTCTTACAGTCGATCGACTCGCACGGGCTGTTAGACGCTGAAACCGATAAAGCAGAAAATTTTACAGATGAAGCGCTGTTGGACTCTCTAGGCATCGATGCAGCCTCAGAGAACGATGTAACCCAGCTTACTCATGTGCGATCGCGCAGCGAAATCAAAGCAGCCGAGGAAATCGCCCAACGGACTCCCTGCCAAGACTTTGATGAATTCAAACCTTTTTTTGAGAAAGTGCAGCGCCAATTGCAGTCTGGGGAACGGAAAAGTGTCAAATATCAGGACTATGCGGCCGTCAACGAAGGCGATTTGTTCATCGTTGATGGGCAGAAAGCGATGGTGGTGGATATGGGTGAGCCTTTTGTGAGCGATTATGGGCGGCAAGATTGCCGGTTGCGGGTGGCTTATGACAATGGGACTGAGAGCGATTTGTTAGTGCGATCGCTCCAGCGTGCTTTAAATAAAGACAAAGCCAGCCGCCGCATCAGCACCCCAGATTTCGGCCCGCTGTTTGCAGATGTTGAAGCAGCAGACGACTTACCGACGGGTTATATTTACGTGCTCAGAAGCAAATCCGAACATCCTTTTATTGTGGAGAATCGGTCTTCCATTCACAAGATTGGTGTCACGGGAGGAGACGTAAAAAGGCGGATTGCCAATGCGAAGAAAGACCCTACCTATCTGCTAGCAGATGTGGAAATTGTCGCCCAATTTAAATTAGCAAATATCAACCGGAAGCGACTTGAGACACTTATTCATAAGTTTTTCAGCAGCGCTCGATTGGATTTGGAATTGCAGGATCGCTTCGGTATGGCAGTGCAGCCGAGGGAGTGGTTCCTTGTGCCTCTGGAGGCGATCGGGGAGGCGATCGCAAAAATTCAGGAAGAAACGATCGATCGATTCCGGTACGATCGGGAAACAGGAATGATTGCAATGCTCGATTTGGTTCGTAGTGAGGACTTTAGTCCTTGACAGAAGAAGGACTAAAGTCCTCACTACGAACCTTTTTTATTATGGTAATCGAGGGGACATGATATGACTTGTGTGCTAATTGAAAAAAATCAGGAAGAAACGATCGATCGATTCCGGTACGATCGGGAAACAGGAAGGATTGCAATGCTCGATTTGGTTCGTAGTGAGGACTTTAGTCCTTGACAGAAGAAGGACTAAAGTCCTCACTACGAACCTTTTTTACTATGGTAATCGAGGGGACATGATATGACTTGTGTGCTAATTGAAAAAAATCAGGAAGAAACGATCGATCGATTCCGGTACGATCGGGAAACAGGAAGGATTGCAATGCTCGATTTGGTTCGTAGTGAGGACTTTAGTCCTTGACAGAAGAAGGACTAAAGTCCTCACTACGAACCTTTTTTACT
>NZ_JAHREU010000056.1:0-54117 GCF_020883145.1 Microcoleus sp. CAWBG27 | reverse complement strand
ATAACACCCGTTTTGAATTTGTGTCCTTAACAAAGGATGAAGATATCAAGGAGCCGGATGAGGCGAAAGTTTCACGTCCGGTTTTGAAGGAGAGGTAGGGGTAGTAATGCCCCTATCGACTCTAACAATATCTTAACTAAAAAAATCATCGATTGGCTTATAAACAACTATGCCAACTTCAACGATTGATGTTCAACTCAAAGAAATTATTGCCAAAACCCGCCAGGGATTAGAAAATCTTTATGGCGAACAGTTAATCCGAATCATTCTATATGGTTCCCAAGCCAGAGGCGATGCTAGACCGGACTCCGATATTGATATATTAATCCTTCTCAAAGAACCCTTCAATTACTCCCAAGAAAGCGAGCGTATTTCTGTTTTGATTGCCGATATATGCTTAGAACATACTGTCGTGATTAGCTGTATGTTTGCCACACTTCAGAAGTACCAAGAGTATGAAAGCGGTTTCTTTCGCAATATCCGTCGCGAAGGAGTCCCAATTTGAACCTAGAGCAAGAAAGGTTACTTGATAAAGCTGATAGAACTTTGCAGGCTGCACGGGTTTTATGTGACCAAGGCTTTTTTGATTCTGCCGCTTCCCGCGCTTATTATGTGATGTTTTACATAGTCACTGCATTTTTGGAGTCAGAGAAATTATCTTATTCTCGCCACTCCGCTGTCATCGCCGGTTTCGGTCAAAAATTTGCTCGTTCGGGGCGGGTTCCGGTGCAGTTCCATCGTTACCTAATAGATGCCCAAAAAACTCGATTAGAAGCTGATTATAACGCTGATATACAAATCTCACAAACAGACGCAGTGCAAACAATAGATCGGGCAGAAGAAATGCTCAACTTTGCTTTGGCAAATATTGATTCTATTTCTCCATCCTCTCCTTGATTCAGGAGATAGCCTGCTTTCCACTCCTGCACCCGCCAACTAAAGTTGTGAGGCACTCAGTCAAGTTTGTGTCTGTTCTCAATTTGTTCTAAATACAGCAATTCTGTGGGTGTAAGAGCCGTTGCTCTTTCTAACAAGTTCAAAATTTCTACTTCAAACGGATCTAGATTCCCTAATTGGTGAAGTCTGTCAGTGCGATCGCAAATTTCTTGAAGTCCCGGTTGACTTTCGAGCGGCACGACGGTAAGGGCCGAGTGTTTGAAGGTATGCAAGTTCATTGTAACGGTGGGGATGTGTCGCATCCACACGGCAGCCGTTTTCTCGCCGACCGACTGAATGCGCCCCAACCGGCCGTTAGCATCTGGGCGATCGGGCGCGTACACTTCTACTAAGGAGCCAATTTTGAGCGTCAAGTGGTGGGCGATAGTAGGTTCACCTTCAGGTTTTACTTTTTGCTTGCGCCTGTTCTCAAACCCCTGTAAAGTTTTGGCAACCTTAGCCGGACTGCTGCGAGCGTCAATCGCCAAAGCGATGACCTGCTTCTTGGTCATCCCCGCCGAGCGAGTCAATATTTTCCACTTCATATCCTCTCCTCCAATAGAACTCAGGGTGTCTACTGCTTTAGTAAACTCAGCGTCTCTGCGAATTGTTTTTGGGGAAGCATTGAACTGTGTCCCCAACTTTTCCTCTGTTTTCAAGTGGTCATTTTGACCACTTGATTTTCTGTCTCCGCCGTGGGACTGCTTTGTCAGCTCGTACCAAGTGCCACGCAAATAGCTAACCGATTCAGACGTGAGGTTGCGGCGGCCCAGTTGATTGAGGAGCATCCAGACCTTGACTGCATTCCGGCTGTCGAAAGACATCTCTACAGTTTGGTAGGGGATGCCGTGTGTCACACAAATAGCATAGCGGTTGTAGCCGTCGATCAGAATTTTTTCCTCAGTCCAAACCACCAAAGGGTCTCGACACCCTTCCTCAAGAATACTGGATTCTAAGGCAGCGAACTCGATCGCACTCAAAGGAGGGATAAGCGCTTTGAATTCTGGGTCAATCCGCAGCGAATCCGCAACAGCGTGGTGGCGCTTTCCTGTTGAGCCTCGCAAAACTACGAACGGTTGACGCTGCTCGTTCCCCGATGTCTCCTGAGTTGTGTGCATTTTCTTGTGCCTCCTTAAATAAGTCAGTCTTTCACTTGCCAGCAACAAAGCCAAACACCAGCTTGAAGAGAATTGCTGGTATAGGTTTATTCCATATTATATATAGTAACATGGAAATAAACCAACAATGTGGGATAATAAAGAAAATAGAGAAAGGATAATGTGGCCCAATGCCCCCAAGAAAAGGAACGCAGCTCCACCCCAACTCTCTGGCTAATTTGAAGTTAGGCGGAGGCGAACCTCGATATGAGGAGCCAAAGAAGCAAAGGAACATTCAGGTGACATCTGCGGGATGGGAAGGTTTTCGAGCTATTGCCAGAGAGCGGGGATTGAGCTTGAGCGAGTTGATTGAACAGATTGGTAGGCGAAAGATTACTTTGGCTGATGCCGATGAACCGAGTCCAAAAATTTTCCTTTCCAGGGGAAGAATTGGATGACAATTCAGATCTTTCAAGCGATGAAAACTAATTTGAAAAAGCTATGAAAACTAATCTGAAATTGTTCGCGATAAATTAGCCGGCTCTAGCCTCGATCTCGCTCCATGAGGACATCAAATGCTGTATGTGTCGGGATGTTTGCCCTTGGTGTTCAGGGGGCAACAAGCGCCCCCAAACCATTACAGGTTAGTGTTTTCGCGCTATCGTTCCCTGAAAAAAATTAGCTTATTGACAAAAAGATATCAAACATATTCAATGCGTTTTTGGGTATTGGCTTCTTGAATTTTTAACAGTAGATATTCTATTCGCCAGCTTGGCTCCCTCCAATTGCTGCAAACCTATGCCACAAAAAAGTCAACTTTCTACAAAATTTTATGTCCATTACGCCTACCTTACCACCCAAAATTGAAGCACTTCTCCGCCAACGTGCCGAGAATACAGGGCAGGATATAGCCAGTATTGTTCTCGCCGTCCTCGCTTTCGGGCTCAGCTTTGATGAAAGCGATTTCTTTGAAGCGCTGGAAGGCATTCAACGCGGACTTGATGATTTCGAGCAAGGTCAATTTTCCAGCCTAGAATAATTTATCGCCGAACAGAACCGAAAATACGGACTTTCCCTGGAAGTGTGACTATCAGTTTCGCGCTTTCGCTGCTGCGAGAATCTGCGACAAGCAATGCGTAATTTCAAGAAAACCACGGCGCAACCGTGGTT
This sequence comes from Microcoleus sp. CAWBG27, assembly GCF_020883145.1. Lineage (NCBI taxonomy): Bacteria > Bacillati > Cyanobacteriota > Cyanophyceae > Oscillatoriales > Microcoleaceae > Microcoleus > Microcoleus sp. CAWBG27. Next base: position 50,914 of record NZ_JAHREU010000056.1, on the reverse strand, counting down.
TTTGGTTTGAGGTCAATACTGACTGTAAAAATATTAACAAGTTTCCAGATAACTCTTAACGATCGCGCAAATATTAACAATCTTTCATATAAATCTTAACGATCGCGCAAATATTAACTCAAATTTTTCACGCTTTTTGAAAAAATAGATATATCTTTTGGTCGATCGCTAAAATAGTCCCCTTTGGGTTAAAAAGGTAAAAAGCAATTAATTATTTGAGCTTTTGACGGTCGTTAAATAATTAACTGCGATACCAATCATTCATGTTTGATACTAATCATTCATGCGTAAAAATATGGCATTATCAGCAAAAAAATTAGTAGCTAGCGTAGACTTCGGAGGCTGTGGGGTGAAGTCAGTAATGAGCTCATCCAAGGGTGTCAAATTGACTTCAAGCTATATGGAACCCTATGCAGTATCAGTGCCACATTCCAGCGCTGCCGAGTTGCAGGTATCCCTGAAGCTATCCGACCCCGAAAACTGCTGCTGGGTTGGCTGGAACGGTCAGTACGTGGCACTGGGATACTTGGCAGGAACGCACTTTTTGGGAAAGGAGCGATTGGCAGAAGCAAAGGTTGCTACGGCAGTATACAAAGTTTTGGGGATGCTGTGGGTGGCTTCTGAGAGGTTGGAATTGGGTTCTCAGTTTGATGCTTCTCTGTCGCTGCTGCTTCCAGCTAACGAAATGCACTCGAAATTAGCCCTAACTGAAAGGATAAAAGAAGTAGCTAAGAATTTTGTGACACCGACAGGAGAAATTCAAGTAAATGTTAGTACAGTACGCTGTTTGCCAGAAGGTGCAGGGATATTTTACTTGCTAGCAGCTCGGATGCCAAATGAGCTGAGAAAGTCGGACATTGCAATAGCGATGTTGGGGTACCGAAACGCATCAATATTGGTATCGAGGCGAGGAACTTTAGAAGTAATTTCTACTTCAAATTTAGGATTTCACGCACTGATTAGAGAGGTGTCCAAGCGAACCAATAACACGTATCCTGAAGAACTGGTTTCAGTGGTAGCTGCTGGGGGATGGGCCGGTAACAAGTTGAGCTTTGAACTGTCGGCAGCGGTTAAGGAAGCGCAACCGCTTTACTTTGGAGTGCTGGAAAATTGGCTGAAAAACTCGATACCAAAAAGTTGTAAGCAACTTGTATTTTGTGGTGGAACAGCCGATTATTTAAAGTTGAAATTAGAGGAGACTTTTGTCACAAACTTTAAGCTGATTTGGCACGCAGGCGAAAGTTTACCTCATTCTTTAGATGGTTTTGAGTTGGGTAACAGGTTGCTGGATGCTTACGGTGTTTACTTAGCAGAAACTGTTGTCCCAGGAGAGTTATCAGTTAACCGTTAAATTATTGACATTTCTGGACGCATTGAGATGTAGTTATGTCATTTACGTTTGGTTTCATTTCACTGCGTTATGTAAGTTCTATTGGAGTGATTTAACCACAGAGGACACAGAGAACGCAGAGGAGAATTCAGAGAGATGAATAATTTCTATGAATTATATATTTGATATCCAGAAAGGTTTTCAGCAACTTTAAAGGCGATAAAATGTCTAAGCTTCACTAGCAAAAATGTCGAGAGTGCGTAAGTCCTAATTGATTTATAGGAAGGAGGAAAAACTGTGGATAACATTGAAAAAAATCAGGATTCGGCTCAAAAATTAACCCGTAGTTCAACTACAGCATACACTCAAATAACTGTGAAACTGAGAGGTTTAGAAGGCACATCCGACAGCGAAATTTTGGAGTTATTCTCTGGTGTTGACGAAAAGGAGATTGCAGAAATTTATGTTTGGCCGGCGTTGAGATTAATGTGGAAACTCCGTGCCAAGGAAGTTGCAGGTTGCCGGGATGACAGAAAATTAAAAGAGTGTGCTGAGTGGATGCGACGAGAACTCAGAGAGGTGGACAGTCGTGCTAGTTCGTATTTAGAAGAATTACCCCTAACTTCAATTAATGCGGGCGATTATAAACAATTAGTTTTGTGGTGTTTTGAGGTTTTAAAAAGAATGTCTGGTTCGGCTAGTTCTGTTGCAAATACAGATATTTCAGTAGGGGAAAGATATGCAGAAGAGTCTTTATCAGAGAATCAGATGTCGGAAGAAGCAGCTCGGATTATGGCGTTGAAGTCGCTCCAAAACCTGAGCGATAGCTTTTAAAAGGTTGGGACTTAACAGCAATTTCAGAAGCTGATTGTTGAAATTCAATCAAGAAGTTGTTCCTAAACCTGAGCGATAGCTTTAAAAAGGTTGAAATTTAACAGCGATTTGAGCAATCAGTTTCTGAAATTCAATCAAGAATTGGCTCCCAAATCTAAGCGATAGCTTTAAAAAGGTTGAAATTTAACAGCGATTCCAGTAATCAGTTTTTGAAAATCAATCAAGAAGTCGCTCTCAAATCTGAGCGATAGCTTTAAAAAGGTTCAAGTTAACAGCAATTTTAGCAATAAATTTCTTACATTCAATCGAGAAGTGGCTCCCAAATCTGAGCGATAACTTTAAAAAGGTTGAAAGTTAACAGCGATTTCAGCAATCAGTTCCTGATATTAAATCAAAAAGATGGCTAGGAAAAAACAAGAATTAGGAGATGCTATGGATGGAGAAAATGGAGCCGTAGGTTTTGCTGCTGACGGCAAATACAACTACGGTTTAGATGGAACTCAAAATGGACAAGAAGGTGTAGCAGCCGCAGATTCCAAACAGTTGTTTTCGCTTCCGGAACAGGCACACTGGGTACATTTTTGGGGAGGAGAATCAGGTGGTGTTGGCAAGTCAACTTGCTGCCGCTTGATGGTACATTATTTGAGCGAGAAATTGAAAAGAGAAGATTTTTGTGTTATAGACTGCGATCGCACAAAACCTGACGTTTCTAATTGGTACGGCGGACAGTTGGGGGAGAGGTGCATTACCAGTTTGTTTTCAGAATCAGAAGAACTTTCCTCTGAAGCAGATGCAATTATTGAGAAAGCTATGGTGCAAGATGCGATCGTAAATTTGCCAGCTCAGGCATTCGATTCTTTTAAAGAGTGGGCTCGCCGCAATGCTCTTGCAGATGTGGTAAAAGAGCTTGGAATAGCGCCGGTGATGTGGTTTGTTTCTGACGGGACGCCTTCGTCTTTAGCGCTTTTTGCTGATTCAATGCGGGAGTTTGGTTCTTGGATGCGACACGTTTGGGTGCGTAACTACGGCCGGGAAAAAAGCGAAGTGGCTTGGCAGGCTTTGGAAGAGCGGGAAGCTTTTATGAAGCTTAAACCCGAAAAAACTCCTTTGCTGTACGCTTCAGTTGAAATGGAAATTGCGGGGGTTTCTAATTTCGATGGAGCAGGTGTATCTGGATGTTTCATTATGAACGTGCCGGCGATGTACGCGCCAGATCGAAAAATCTTTGAGGAAGAACAGAAGCCTTTAAAAATAGTAGCAGAAACTATGAGGTCTGGAAAACCCTTATTTAGTATTAGAAGCCGAAAGTTTCTGGAAGATGTCTGCACTCAATTTGACATAGTGATGACTCATATGGGAGCAAAAAATGAAAAGTTTTAGCTTTTAGTCATAGTTTTGATGTAGTAAATTAGCCTTAATAAAGGAGTAAAAATGGAAAACTTTAGCTTTGAATTGTGCGATTATGCAAAGCCTTTCCTGCACTTTGTAGGAGGGGAAAGCGACGCCAGCGGTAAGTCTGTTGTCGCCAAGCTTTTGGCAGAGTGGATTCCAAGCTGTGCGTTATTTGATGCGGGGAGAGGTGGCAATTTGAAGAAGTTTTTTAAATCTAAATGTGAAATTATGGAACCTCCGCGCTGTGACGATCTCGATTGGGCTTGTGAGGCGCTGGAATTAGTTCGTCAGGGGCGATCGGCAATTATCGATTTACCGGGGCGGCGATCAAGCGAATTTGCCTGCTGGGCTGCATCTAACAGCGTTGGTAGTGCTGCTTCCGAGAATGGGTGGGGTATTTTCCTATGGTGGGTTTGTGACGGTACGGTTGAGTCTAAATCAGCCCTGCAAAAATCTTTGGAATTAACCGGAGGCGAATTCATACATATTTTGGTACGCAATTTACATTTTGAGAATTATTGGGCAGACTCTACCAGCAAGTGGGAATGGTGCGGCGAAGATTGGTTTTTGGAAAGGGAAGAGGCAGGCAATTTGAAGTCGATCGATCTGCCAAAACTGACTGCCGGACACATGAATTGGATTTCCCGCACGGGCGTTACTTTTTTGAACGCACTTTCTGCAAAAGATGCGATCGGCAATTTTGAATTTTATGCAAAAACGCGATCGGCTGTATTTCGATTCGTGAGAGCTAGTTTCGAGCAATTATCGAGTTGCAATGAAAGTTGGTAGCTGACATTTGACAGTTGATAGTTGACATTTGACAGTTGATATTCGGGTTTTTAGGATGAAATTTAAACAGTTAACAATTAATAGTTGATAGGGTGTTTTTTGGTATCCGCTCAATAATCCGGGGTAAATCGCTCAACGATGCACCTCAAATTAGGAAAAATCGTTCCTGAGTGGGTAGTCCGCCCCGACAGATTGAGCGGATACGTTTTTTAGATATTATTTCAATAATTGACAGTTAAGATTTGACATTTCTTTACTGTAAAGGAGAATGTAAAAGGTGAACAAAACAGAGTTCGACATAGAAGATTTTGACAGCGATCCAGAACTAGATTCCGGTAAAACCGCAGTTTTGGATTACGAAAGAATTCGGGAAATAGTTAAGTGGTTTGCCCCAGAAAATATACCGACTAGCGTCGAAGAGTTTAAAAAAGATGTAGTAGAAGAACTTTCTAAGAACCACGATGTTTCTCCGAACGACCCCGAATTTGACACTCTTCTGAGAATGCAGAGGTTAGAACTTCTGCTGCGATTGCTTCCATCTATATTTGATGGAGTATTTTTCAATTGGTTGGAGCGGGTTAATAGCATTACGAAAGAGCAGTCAGAGTGGCTGTTTGAGGTGAAAGCTGTAGCTGAGCATTACGCGCTCAAGGCAAATGCTTCGGCACTTGAACCGTTATCTAAACCAGATGGGGCTTTTTTGGGGTCAGGAGTTACTCGAAGCGGGAAAACATTAGATTTAAAATTTCTGCTAGCAGGCGGGCTCTTTTCACTACTTACATTTGTAGGAGGTTATCAATTAGCTTTATCGAATTGCCCGTCTCATTTAACATTGCCACAGCAGAAAACGAAGTAATTTAACAATAAAAAAGGATGGTTAATATGCCAGCAAGAAAAGCAAAGATAGCAGAAAAAGAAGTAGTAGCAGAGCCGCCAAGAGCAGATTTAGATCGGCAAGTTACTGCTGTTGCGGAGGATTCGTCTAAGGCTGTGTATTTGGTAGATTTGATGTCAAAATCGAATCAGAAAGCCTTGTTTGGAGAAAAAGGCGATCGCCCAAACGATATTGCTTTAGCGGCAGTAGTAAACGACGCTAAAGGAGTACAGAAAGCCGCTACAGAGGCTGGGTACGAAGTAAAAGGTTCAGTTGATACAATAGGGCGCGTCGCAATGAAATCGCTGGGTGTCAGTGCAGAACCCGGTACAGCACCGGCTGTTTTCAAAAGTCAGCACGGTGACAGTGCTAGTAGGTTAGATTCTGCCAAATCAATGGTGAAACAAGACCCTACACCGGCTACTACCATTGACATTCACTTAAAGGTTAAAGAATCGACTCCTCAAGCATATGAGGCGGTGTGTCCGGCATCTTTGAAGCAGCAGCATTCGGAAGTATATTCGATTCGGAGAATCAATAAGGAAATTCAAGAACAATCTTGGAAATCGTCATCGGAGGATGCCTATGCTCTTGGCTCGATTAAACCGATTCAAGACTTATATCAATCCGAAGCGACTGCGAGATTTACCAGAATAAAAGAAGAGGTTCAACCGAAGGTTGATGGTATTTCATTGAACAGTTTTGTAGAATGGGCTGCGGACGCTCAAAAGCTGCACCGCAGTCCAGAATATCAAGACCGAGTTCAGAATGCTGGCAGAATGAAAGTAACAGGTGATGTACTTGATACGAAGACTTTATCAGAGTCTTTGAAACAGTATGAAGCAAGCATCCAGCAAGCGGACAACGGTAAAGTTCATTTGAAGAACGAGCGCATAGAAAGTCGCCCGACGCCTGTTGCTGTCCGAGAATATAAGGAGGAAATGAAAGCAGTTCATTACGAGTCAATGCCCAAACAATGGGATGTTGTCCAGCAGTATATGGAAAAAGATCGGGAATCTGCTTCTAAGCTCCAAGCATTACCAGCTAAGAGCAAAAATTCTTCGGAATTGGGAGGTTGATTCTAGGTTTGTGTTAAATTTTTTCGATTTCAATTCCAAGGTAAAAACCCGGAGTTTTTATGGTATTAGATGTTGTTTCAGCCAAAAATACTTTGAGAGACATTAGGTATTTGTTGATGCCTCAAGACATTCCAGAATATGCGGTTTATTGCGTTTGTGGTGTACCGTCTTATAAATTTTGTCCCAGTCTACCAGGCGATGACGGCTTTTGGGTTGTAGGGGGAGAAGAGCGAAATGATTTAATGAACAAATCAGAAATTAAGCAATTGTGGGAATTTGAAGAGGCAATGATTTTTGATGGTGAGCTGGTTTACGGTGTGAAAGAAGGTCAATTAGTTGAAAACAAGTATTTATTGCTGCGGCAGAAATTTTTAGAAGTGATCTGATTTTTGTCTTTGTCACAGTCTTTCAAAAAAAAAGGAAACGTGCAACCATTGCACGTTTCCTCCATTATGCTGTTAATACCATTTTTCTATGAAGCTGCATGGAATAGATCCTTTATCGGAAAGGATTTTAGGCTTTCCATGGAGTGCAGCTTCATAGTGAATTGGTGTAAATAAGTTTAGTATTCGGACGGTAATAGCAAAGTGGTGTTGCACAACCACAGCTTAATTTCGTCAAGCGGGAAGTCCGAAAACTCTATTTCTTGGCTGTAGGCGGGTGGTGTTTCTGAATCCTCCTTACAAGACAGCAAAAATTTACATTCCTGCTGTCTTCTGAGTTCCCAGATTTGGAATCCTTGGAGCATTTCATTGCCAGATTTTTTGATTTCTGGTTGGTATGAGGCAATTGCATCGATTAACCAAGTACATTCTGCTTCTCGAACGAGGAACATGACACCTTCCGTTAGCCCGAGCGTCGTCTGAATTAGCCGATGAGTGTACAATGTTTCACTACCGCCAAAGCCCGGTAGTAACTCCAGCAATTCTTCTTTTGTTTTCATATATTTGAGTTGTGATTTATCAAAAACTCGGCGCGAAGCGCTATTATGATTGGGTAGTAAAAAAAAAGAGAATTAGTTGACTCTGAAGTTATAATTCTCTTTTTTAACATTTATCGTCAGTTTTTCCGAGTTTTTCAGAATCCTAATGGTTCAATGTGGCAAGAATCTTGGCAAGTGCAATGGAGCTTTTGAAGGCGTTCTAATTCTTCAATTTTCGCAGTTGTTAGGTGGGTTAAAGTCAAATTGAGGTGGTTGATTAAACTTGATAAAGCTTCTACACTTTCCGTACCAAACTTCAGCGTTATGCTGGTTTCATTGAAGCCTTCAAATAGCGTTACCGTGTCAGGGCTGGAGCAGCAAGTAGTTAAGCTGCTGACATATACGACGTGGCTTGATGTAATTTTCATGGTAGTTTTTAGCTTGTGAATGTGAATGCGAATTTACGCTGTTACTGGCGCGGAGCGCTTGCTAGCCTTGATTGGCGAGAAAACCATTTGGCAAAATTAGTACAGTCTACTAATTTCCATCCTACCTGGGCGCAAATTTGGTGGGCATTTTGAAGTTCTTCTTCAGTGAGATTTTTGTATTTTTGTGCTTGACCATTTTTTGTGAACAAGTAAGTTTGGTAAAAGTGACCAACTTTTGCGTAACCTACTGTTTTAGTGATTGTTTCTGGCTTCAGTAAAAAGTCAGGGCAGTGCCAGACTTTCACTTCTAGTTGACAAGTATTGATTCTTTTTGAGTGGCGGATTTGGCAATCACCCCATCCGTGGGTTATTAGAAGATTCATGAATTTTTCGGCTGCTGCTTGCGAATCGAATCCAAAATAGGCAGTTTGTCTTGTGCCTTGAGGATTGATTATTTCGCCGGATTTTTGAGAGTGGAGGATAAATTTCCATCCTTCATTGAGCAAAGTTATTTGTGGGAAAATTTCTGCCATTTTTTTAGTTCTGAGCTGAGTTCAATTACACAGCGCAGAGCGCCAACTACATAGAGTTGGTATTTATACTCTACTGGTTGGGCTTACAGCAATATTATTGCAAAATATTTGACAACTTATTTAACCATTTATTTAATATGTATAAGTTATCAAATCGGAGAGTTTTGAAAAAAATCCCCAAATAGGGGATTTTTCCTAAACTCATCTAAAACGGAATGTGAGTATATTCACTCTCATTTAGTTCCATCTCAGGTTGAAAGCTGCTCTCAAACGCAGTCAGTTCTGCTTCCGATTGCTGTTTAGAAACAGGTTTTGATTTGGACTGCGGTTGAAATTGCGGTTTTGTTTTGCCTTGACTTTTTGCAGTTGGTTTTGATGCAAATTCCGATTTGATTTGAGTTTCTGGCTGTGGTTCTGTGTTGATTTCCGCTATTTCCGCATCTTCTATATTGAAGAGAGGAATATTTTCTTCAAATGTGATGTATCCTTTACAGGTACACAAAACTTTGTCAGTATTTTGAGACTCTATGAGTTCGGCAGACAAATTTCTAGCAGAGAATGGAATGCTAGCAAATTCCATGTCTTCCCGACCGCGAAACTGAAAAATTCCAGTGCCTGTAACAAGGCTATTCTCGCCTTGCTGTCTGAAGTTATACTCGTCATCTTTTATGACGATGAGAGATAGCGTGCAAGTTTGCATCATGAGAGTTTTTCCTGTATTTATGTGGTTGATTGCTAATATTCGATGCCGCGATACCAAATTTACATAAAGTCGCATAGAATTCCAGGGTAACAAAATCGAAACCTGACTTTGTTTTCAGCTTGTCTATGTTCTATGCAGCTTCATAATAAATTGGTATGATTATTCGTTTCAGCAAAGATAGATGTTAAAATACCTTTGCGGAAACAGGAGTTTTGCCGTTGTGGTTGTAGGCAATCTTTCCAAAAGAGTTTACTTTGGGAAGAGTTGCGGTTTGTGTTTCTCGATCGCGTTTTTCTAGGAGAGTTACGCGCTGGATTTTTACAACCAGTTTTGAATGAAATTCGCCGTTGTGTCCCGTCCAGCTTTCGACGCTTACTTGACCTTCGACACCGACGAGGCTGCCTTTTCTGGTGTAATTGGTAAGTACCTCACCTGTTTTTCCCCAAGCTTCAATGGAAAACCAGTCAGTTTCATCAGACATCTTTCTTTTGATGGCAAGAGAAGATTTTGTCACAGACGATCCAGATTGAAAGTAGGTGATTTCTGGATCTCGACCGAGGCGACCTACAAGCATAATTGTGTTCATGCAAATTCCTTTTTAATTGTTGTAGATTTTGCGCGTAGCGCTCTTATTAATCAATTTATTTTAATTAAATACAGTTAATTGCTATTAACATCACCGCGTCTCCCAGCACAAATTCCACACATCGCCTAGCATCGGGGGCTAAGTTCTTTCGTTAACTCTGTTGCGAGTGCTGCTGCTTTTGTGGCTCCCATTCCATTTGCCCACATTGCGGCTACGCGATTGGAATAGCAAAAAAATATCACTAAAAATATTTACAGAAAAAACGATCGCAAGTAAAGTAGCAAAATGCAACTAAAAACTGGGCAAATTGTCAAGGTGCGATCGCGCCAATACCTCGTCGAAGAAGTCGCACCCAAATTCTCGGAGGATACAGACACCTTAGTGCGACTGTCGTGCTTAGAAGATGATGCCTTGGGAGAAAGCCTCGAAGTCCTGTGGGAGCGAGAAGTTGACGCCGTAGCGATCGGCAATAACTCTTGGGATTCCGTCGCGAAGCGGGGCTTCGACAATCCTAAACTCTTCTCAGCTTACCTGCACACCCTGCGCTGGAACTGCGTTACTTCAACCGAACCCAAGCTATTTCAATCCCCCTACCGAGCAGGCATCGAAGTTAAAGCTTACCAGTTAGAACCTCTCCGCAAAGCCTTACTCATGCCGAGAGTTGGGTTATTTATTGCCGACGACGTAGGCTTGGGCAAAACGATCGAGGCGGGACTGATTTTGCGGGAAATGCTGATCCGCCAGAAAGTGCGACGGGTGGTGATTTCTTGCCCCCCGACTGTCGTGCGGCAGTGGCAAGAAGAAATGGAAAGCCGCTTCGGGCTCAGTTTCATAATTTGCGATCGCTCCTTTGTGGCCACCTGCCGGCGCGATCGCGGGTACGGCATCAACCCCTGGACAACACACACCCGCTTCATCATCTCCCATGCTTTGCTCAGAGATGAAACCTACACCGGCCCACTGCGAGATTGGCTGGGCGAATTTGCAGCCGCATCGATGCTGATTTTAGATGAAGCGCACAATGCCGCCCCTGCCAGCGGTGCTAAATATGCCGTTGATTCCCAGCTAACTCGCACAGTGCGAGATTTAGCGCCTCGTTTTGAACATAAGTTATTTCTCTCAGCAACGCCTCACAACGGCCATTCTAATAGTTTTGCAGCGTTGTTAGAAATTTTAGATCCGCAGCGGTTTTGCCGGGGTGTCCCCGTGCGCGATCGCAAATTACTCGACTCGGTAATGGTGCGCCGTCTCAAGCGAGACTTGCGGGAAATTGGCGATGATTTTCCGAGAAGGGAAGTGATTGCAATCTCGATCAACAATCTGCCTGAAACTGCACCCGAACTCCAACTTTCGCGCTTGCTGCAACACTATCGAGAATTGCGAGAAGAGCGATTGCAAGGTGAATCTCGCAGCAACCAAGCAGCGGCGATGTTAGTAATTACCAATTTGCAAAAGCGCTTGCTGTCATCTATTGAAGCCTTTACTCGCACGTTGAAAGTTCACCGAGTAGCTTTAGAAAAGCAAGTTTCTAAACAGCCAATTTTGCGGTTAGAACGCTTACAACTGCTGTCTGAATCGGCGGGAGGTGATGATGAGCGGGCGGAACTGCCCGAGGAAGAAGTGCAGGCAGAAGAAGACGCGCAAATGGCAGCGGCAACTGCTAATAGTTTATCACAAATTACCCAGCGAGAACAAGAGATTTTGTCAGAAATGGCGGAAATTGCCAATGCTGCTCGTTATCAACCTGACCCGAGAATTGTTAAGTTAATTGAGTGGATTAGAGAAAATCTGTGTCCTGATTTAGGGCAGCCAAATGCTCAATGGTTAGAGCGGCGCGTCCTGATTTTCACAGAATATACGGATACCAAACGTTACTTAGAAGAACAATTGCGATCTGCCTTCGCCAATTCTCACTTAGAACACCAACGAATCGGCGTTTTTCATGGTGGCATTGGCGAGGAACGGCGCGAGGCTATTAAACAGGCATTTAACAGCGACCCAGCCAGCAATCCCCTCCGCATTTTGATTGCCACAGATGCAGCACGAGAAGGGATAAACTTACAAAATTATTGTGCTGATTTATTCCATTTTGACATACCTTGGAATCCCAGTCGCATGGAACAACGCAACGGTCGCATTGATAGGAAGCTTCAGCGTTCGCCTGTTGTTAATTGCCATTATTTTGTATTGCCGCAGCGAATTGAAGATCGAGTTTTAGAGGTTTTAATTCAGAAGACAAAAACCATTCAAGCAGAGTTGGGAACTTTGACACCTGTTGTTGAAAAAAGTATGTCTCGTTTGCTGCATAATGGGATTATTCATAAAGAACTGGGAAAAATTACTCAATCCCTTGAAGAAATATCTGTAAGCTGCGTCAGTCCTAATTCAAGTGGGCAGTTAGAAACATTTAATACAGACGCACCCTACAAAATAAACTCAGAAACAATTAATCCTAACACATCCACCGCTATTGGCGAAGAATTAGAAGAAATTCGCCTTCGCAAACAAGACCTCACTAAACAGATTTCCGAACTCCAAGAAATGCTCAAGAAATCGCGGGATTGGTTGGGTTTAGATGACCGCCATTTCCGGGATGCAATCTCCGCTTCTTTGGAAATTTTAGGTGCACAGCAACTCAAACCCATTGACGTAATCGCAGCAAACCACAATCCAGAAACAGCGAAATGGGAAATTCCTGCACTTAACCAACGAGTCGGGGCAGATCCAACTTGGACAGTGACGCTGGATACCTTGAGAAAACCTCGCCAAAAAAGTCAGCAACTGTGGGATTGGCGTAGGGAATCTCCCATCCGACCAGTAGTTTTTCGTGACCCAGGTTCTCTGGATGGCGAAGTGGTACACTTGCATTTAGAACACAAAATTGTGCAGCGATTATTGGGACGATTTTTAGCCCAAGGATTTCTACATGATGAATTAACTCGCGCTTGTATTTGTCTCACCGATGACCCGATTCCTAAAGTTATTGCCTTGGGGAGATTGTCACTTTATGGAGAAGGTGCTACCCGACTTCATGATGAAGTAATTGCCGTTGCTGCGGAGTGGATAGATCCGGCAAATAGGGGGCGGAAAAAACTGAAGCCTTTGGGAGAGGGAGAGAAAGAAAATGTATTGGAATTGCTAGAAAATTCTTTGGCAAATCCGCGATTGCGAGAGGTTTCTGAAGGGGTAAAGATTCGCCTAAAGGAAAGTGCGTCTCAGGATGTTGAGGAGTTAATTCCGAACCTGGAAAGTCGGGCAGAAGTATTAGCCCAAAGGGCAAAGCGGAAGTTAAATGAGCGCGGTTTGAAAGAAGCAACTGAGATGAAGAAAATTTTAGAACAGCAGCAACAGCGTATTTTAGCACGGCAACAAGAAACTCAAGCGATTCAGTTATCTCTTTTTCCAGAAGAGGAACAGCGACAAGTGGATGCTGATAGGCGTTATTGGCAGAAACGTCTGCAAGGTTTGTCTGAGGAATTAGTGAAAGAACCGGCTCGAATTGAAGCGATTTATCAGGTAAAAGCGGTGCGAATTGAACCAGTGGGGTTAATGTATTTATATCCGGTGTCGGGTTGAGTCGGGGTAGGGTGCGTCAGAGTCTAGGTAGGGTGCGTCAGGTGATTATTCATAGTTATAGTTGGGTATTTTAAAGCTGACGCACCTTACAATTATACAATTTAGGGAACAGCTAAAATCAGGAGGAACAATGGCACAAGATCCAGAATTAATCAGACATAAAGAATGGTTGGGATTCCTGCAACCAGTGGGACTTGTTGTGTCGCCTCCCGCCTTAGTAAAATTTCAGTGCGTGCCGAATCGCAATATCGTTGAATTGCAGCAAGCTTTGCAAGAAATTATTAGCACAAATAGCGAGGAAAGTCAAGCATTAATTTCAGATTTTCCCGCGTTTGTTGCCGAGGTTTTGGGGTGGGAACCCTATGATTTAGTGGCAGAAATTGCTCCAGAATTCACGGTGCCACTTCCTGACTACGGCGAGACTTTAAAACCAACTTATACAGTTCTAGATCCAGAAGTAGTTCGCCCCTGTATATTAGTCCAAATTATAGAAAATAATCGCCCTTTTGATGAATTAGATTTAGAATCAGAAAAAGCAGGTCAGTGGAATGCTTCGCCACAAGCAAAATTTGAACGCTTATTGCGCGAAACGAGCGTTAACGTGGGGTTATTGTGCAACGGTTCGCTATTGCGCTTGGTTTATGCGCCGCGTGGCGAATCGTCGGGGTATTTGACGTTTCCGGTGGCGGCGATGTGCGAAGTGGCCGGCCGCCCAATTTTAAGTGCGATGGTAATGCTGTTAGGTTCGGATCGGCTTTTTGTTGCGCCGCCGGAACGCCGTTTGCCAGCTTTGTTGCAGGAAAGCCGCAAATATCAAAGTGAAGTTTCGACAAAATTAGCCGAACAGGTTTTAGATGCCCTCTGGGAATTGTTGCGGGGATTTCAGACAGCGGATGAGGCGAGTAATGGTAAGTTATTGAGTGAAATTGCTCAAACAGAACCGCAGCATATTTATGGGGGATTGATTACAACTTTAATGCGCTTGGTGTTTTTGTTGTACGCCGAAGATGAGGGGTTGATGCCGCAAGATTCGGTGTATGCGCGGAATTATGCGGTAACGGGACTGTATGAACGGTTGCAAATTGATGCGGGAAATTATCCCGATACGATGGATCAGCGGTATGGCGCTTGGGCGTGGCTGTTAAGTTTATTTGGGTTGGTTTATGAGGGCGGCGGTCATTTACCTCAGTATTTACCGGCCCGTCACGGTCAGTTATTTGACCCGGATGAATACCCGTTTTTACTAGGTAAAAAAGTAGGGTGCGTCGCCGCCGAAAATCTCGGTGAAATGTCAAAAACTGAACAAGCGACGCACCAAACAAACTCAGTAGGGTGCGTCGCCACCGAAAATCCCGGTGAAATGTCAAAAACTGAACAAGCGACGCACCAAACAACTCAAACAGCGACGCACCAAACAAACTTAGAAACAGCAACGCATCTTACAGAAGTGCCGCGTATTTCCGATGGGGTGATTTTTCGCGTATTAAATCGGTTGTTGATTTTGGACGGAGACAGACTTTCTTACCGTGCTCTCGATGTCGAACAAATTGGTTCGGTTTACGAAGCGGTGATGGGTTACGAAGTCGAACGGGCCCAGAGTCCATCTATAGGAGTGTGGAGTAAACCTAAAAGTTCAAAAGTCTCAGTTACGGTTGTGGTTAGCGTCGAGGAAATTCTCAAAACTAAGGCAAATGACCGCGCTAAATTTTTAAAAGAAGTGGCGGGATGCGAAATTTCTGGTAATTCTCTCAAAGAGTTAAAGGAAGCGAAAATCGCCGATGATATAGTCGCGGCGTTAGGGCGGAAAGTATCAGCGCAAACTCCCACTTTAATGCCTGCGGGTTCTCTTTATTTGCAACCAGGCGAAGAACGGCGGCGCAGCGGTTCCCACTATACCCCGCGCGCGATGACGGAACCAATTGTTAAGGAAACTCTCAGACCAATTTTAGCAGCATTGGGAGAAGATGCCACACCAGAACAAATTTTAGAGTTAAAAATTTGCGATTTGGCGATGGGTTCGGGGGCGTTTTTGGTGGAAACTTGCCGCCAGTTAGCAGAGAGGTTAGTTGAAGCTTGGAACAAACACAATTGTTTGCCGGAAATTCCCCTTGATGAATATCCTTTGTTGTATGCGCGGCGGTTGGTAGCGCAACGGTGTTTGTATGGGGTGGATAAAAATCCGTTTGCAACTAATTTGGCGAAGCTGTCGCTATGGTTGGTGACATTGGCGAAAGAACATTCGTTTACTTTTTTAGATCATGCGTTGAAATGTGGCGATTCTTTGGTGGGGTTGACTCGGGCAGAAATTGGGGAATTTGTTAAAGCAACTGATATTTATAATGCGCCTTTGTTATCGTTGCTAAAAAATCGGGTAGATCAAGCTAAGATTTATCGAGATGAGATTGGTAAATTAGCTGATGATAAAGATGAGGAAAAACGGGTACGTTTCCAAAAAGCCGAACAGGAATTAGAGGAAGCTAGGTTAACGGGAAATATTGCTGTCGCGGCTTTCTTTGCTGGGGAGAAAGATAAGGAACGCAAGGAAAAAAGAATCGAGTTTTCGCAGAAAATTAATGATTGGCTTTCAGGGGTTGTTAATCTCAAGCAAATAGAAGGTATTGCTGAAAGTTTGCAGAGGTTAGAAAAGCCGATTCAGCCGTTTAATTGGGAGATAGAATTTCCCGAGGTGTTTGACAGGAAAAATCCTGGTTTTGATGCGATTATTGGAAATCCGCCCTTTTTGGGAGGAAAAAAAGTCAGCACAAACTTTGGCAATGAATATTTAGAGTGGCTAAAAGTAGCTAACCCTGAATCTGACGGAAATGCTGACATAGTAGCGCAATTTTTTAGACGAGGTTTTACAATTCTGCGAAAAAGCGGTTGTTTGGGTCTAATTGCTACAAATACCATTGCCCAAGGTGACACGCGCAGCACTGGTTTAAGATATATCTGTCAGAATGGTGGCACAATTTACAATGCAACAAAGCGGTTTAAGTGGATTGGTTCGGCCGCAGTTGTAGTCAGTATTGTGAACATCCAAAAAGTAGATACAGTAGGGTGCGTCGCTACAGATATTCTCGATTTATCTCGAATATCTCCCGCAGCGACGCACCCTATACTCGACGGGCGACAAGTCGCTAAAATTTCTGCATTTCTGTTTCATGCGGGGGGTAATGAAAACCCTCAAACTTTATTAGAAAATGCTGGTAAAAGTTTTATAGGTAGCTATGTGCTAGGTATGGGGTTTACATTTGATGATACTAACCCCGATGCTACAGCTATTACAGAAATGCACCGTTTAATTCAACAAAATCCTAAAAATGCCGATCTGATTTTTCCTTATATTGGGGGTGAGGAGGTTAATTCTAGTCCAACTCATGCTCATAATCGTTATGTGATTAATTTTGGTGAGATGAGTGAAGCTGAGGCGCGGGAATATCCAGATTTGATGCAAATTGTAGAGGAAAAAGTTAAGCCTCAGCGCGCTTCATTAAAACGTGATGTTTATCGGACTCGTTGGTGGCAATTTGCTGAAAAACAACTTGCTCTTTATAAAGCGATCGCCAAGTGCGATCGTGTGTTAGTTGTTTCCCGTGTTGGTCAGCATGGATCATTGGCTTTTTTACCCAGAAACATAGTTTTTTCTGAAGGTTTAGTAGTTTTTGTAGATGAACGCAATTCATTTTTCTGCATTCTACAATCCCGCATCCATGAAATTTGGGCAAGATTTTTCAGTTCATCCATGAAAGATGACCTTCGCTACACACCCACAGACTGCTTTGAAACCTTCCCCTTCCCCTCAAACTGGGAAACCAACCCGGAATTAGAAGAAAAAGGCCAAACCTACTACGAATATCGTGCCGCCTTAATGGTACGCAACAACCAGGGGCTCACCGACACCTACAACCGCTTCCACAACCCGGACGAGCGACATCCAGATATAATAAAACTGCGACAATTACATCAAGAATGTGATAAAGCTGTATTAAAAGCCTACGGGTGGACAGACATCGCCACCGACTGCGAATTCATCCTTGACTACGAAGAAGAGGAAGAAAGCGAAGGAATTAGCAAACGCCAGAAGAAAAAACCTTGGCGGTATAAATGGCCTGAAGAAATCCACGATGAAGTATTAGCGAGATTGCTTGAATTGAATCTGAAACGCTATCAAGAGGAAAGTCTGGGAGGGAAAGCGGCCGAGGCGAAGGCGAAAGGAGGTAAAAAGACAGCTTCTAAATCTCGCAAAAAAGTTTCAGATAAGCCGCCTAGTATCCCCGGTTTTCCTGATAGTCTGTAATCTGTAGGGTGCGTCAGGGGAAGATTTATCGCAATTAGCAGAGAATTGATGACTGACGCACCCTACTCACACCATTGCAACTAACTTATCAATAGTCTGAGATGCCCAAGGTTGTACTTCATTTTCTTGCAAAACTTCCGCCCCCAAACTCCTGTAAGTTGAGATAGTTGTTTGATACACTTTGTTGAGTTTTTCATAATCCTGCCACTCTTGTTTTGGGGGAAGTGCAACAATTCCTATAGGCAATTTAGGATCAGATTCTTTGACATCTGAAATCATCCAAGAAATAGAATCTTGAAGACTTTCAGGAATGTGAACCTCAAAGGATATTCCGTGGGCGGCAAAGTAAGGTTGACCGTTAGCAACAACCGCATCAAACTTGTGTTCTTTATGACTTCCTTTTACAGGAAAATCATTTTTTAGCATTTCTTTTAAAGCAGGTTTATCATCATAGGATATAAGAGTTTTTCTAATTATAGAAGTTGTAATTCTCGCAGCATCTTGGCGATTTCGCTTAGTTTTTGTAGGAACTACATTAACCAGGTAAGTCTGCGCGATATCTTCTAATAAATTCTCGACATTATCTAAAGAGCCGTGAGGTTCTGTGAATTGAATACTGTTAATCCAACCCTGTGCAATTTTTTTTAATCGCTCATGTTTAGGAGTGCCATCTGGCTCATCTCCGGGAAAAAGCAAACCCTCACTGGCGGCGAAGTTCATTCGTTTTGCAAAGTCTCTGAGAAAATGAATATCTTCGCGCCCAAAAGCCTGCACTCGACTCCAATTATTCAAAAATTGTACGCGCACATCATTGTCATCAAAAGCAACAACACCAATATTAATCCGTTCGTCAGCGATGGGATTGGGGACGTATTGAACGATACTATATCTGCTTGCCATTGCTTTTGCCTCCCTCTATGCAAATCTCATCTGTGATAAAATTGCAATTATCACACAAATAGGAGTTTAGTTCAGCTTGGGGCGCTTGTCATAACACATTATCTCCTGCTTTGTCAAGTCGTTAATAAAAAATGACATATTCGCCAAACCAAATTTACGCATAATTACATCAACTCAGCAAAAGCGAACCGAGACAATTTGAGGAAAGAATGCCGGCAAGAGATACAATCCATAATATCGTTAAAGAAGCGCTGATAAAAGATGGTTGGGAAATCACTAACGACCCCTATGTAATTTCTTACGGAGAGCGGTTTCTCTTTGTAGACTTGGCAGCGGCAGCGTCCGAAATCAACAACAAAATAGAAGGGCGTTTTATTGGCGCAAAGCGAGATAATACTCGCGTCGCCATTGAAATTAAAGAATTTCGAGGAGCGTCACCTATTGCCGATCTGGAACAATCTATTGGTCAATATATACTCTATCGGTTATTGCTAGGCCAAGTTGACCCTGAACGGATAATTTATTTAGCCGTTCCCACTAGGGCCTATAACGGCATTTTCAGCGAACCTATTGGCGAACTCGCCATTACAGAAATACCCTTAAATTTGGTAGTAATCGATTTAGAAAAAATAGAGGTTCAACAATGGATAACTTAACGGGTAATGCAACCACATACCGAGAAATTGTCAAACAGGTAATCGGGAAATATGCCCAATTAAAGCCTTCTCACGGAGAGATCCGACTTGATCCCGTGTTTGACGAAACTCACGATCGCTACGCCTTGATGCAAGTTGGTTGGGATCGGGGGCGGCGAATCAGAGGAAACCTCATTTATATCACGTTGGAAGCTGGTAAAATCTACATTGAATATGATGGTATGGAATGCGGCATTACCCAAGATTTAATGGAGGAAGGCATTCCTCAAAACGATATTATCTTAGCTTTTCTGTCACCAGCCCAAGTCCTTGTTACCGCATAAAACAATGCCGGTCGTGTAATCTTGTCACTACTTATGAAGAATTGATGAAGCCGAATTCGTATAACACCAGCACTCAAGTGCTGACAGTCAAACCTTATACAGTGATTACTACAGGTCAGCGTTTTATTGGCAAAAAAACAAAAATTCAATTAGGAAACCTTCATACATCTGTGCAAGCTATGACTCAAAAAAAAAGATTCCTTTGATACAAGTAAGGAATCATTTAGGGATTAAAGTTTGGACTAATTATTAAACAATCTAATTAAAGGTAAAGACATATTAATGAATATCAATGCAACCCCGACAACCCCCGCCCAAGTTCGCCAACACCTAATCGACGCTTTACAACTCGACCTGATCGGCCCCATCCCCGACGACGAAGCCCACGCCGCAGAAATCATCAACCAACCCCCTTCCCGCTGGTATCTCAGCGGTTTTCTCGTACCCTACGGGGCCGGCCTCGAACAACGTAGCGACGACACCAGCAACGACGAACTCGACGAACTCAGTCGCCCCAGTCCCGGCGACGACGAAAACCCCCCGGAAAAATCCTCCGCCCGCAGAGCATTTTTTCCCTCTTCAATGGGGCTGAGTTTCCTGGTTCCCAAAGAAGCAACTTACTTCCGGGCGATCGCATCTTGGGGCGACTACTCGCCCATTCCCACAGAAGAGGAAAAAGCAGAAACCAAACTGCAAAGTCTCGTCTCCGGTGATTGGCTGCGGAAACCTCAACAGGTAGAACTAGATGTTCCCATCAAAAGCAGCACATCGCCCTACACCTTGGACATTCCCGACAGCGGCGGCTTAAAACTCGTTATTTCCGTTCGCCCCGTCTTGTCCCAGATTAAGTTACCCCCCGGTACCCGTTCCGTCTCCGCTTTCCTTGTCAACTACCGCACCCCCACCACCGACGACTCCTTGCGAGATACCACTTACATCTTCCAAGCAACTTTAACTATTCACACCCCCTACCCCCTCGTCCCCCGCCCGAATTTGCGGGGACAAACCGATGATGATTGGGATGAAAAGGTGGCAGACTTGCAGTATCGGGAAGACTGCGAATTTGCTGTTGGCCACAACATTTCGGCGATCGCCCTTGTCCACCCCGACTTGATTTGCAAGGAAATTCGCACCGCCTGGATACCCACCGCTGACGTAGAAAAAGTCATCGCGGCCGTTGTACCCGGAACTGAACTGGAAATGGAAGCGATCGCTGCGGCACCCAGTCCCGCAGCTTTGCGGTCAATGCTAGAGCCAATGGTAACAGCTTACGGCGATTGGATTGCAGACCAGCGGCACAAATTCCCCCTCGATCTCAACCGAGCTCAAATTGCCCAAAAGTTGCTCAACCGCGCCCAAGTCGCGCGCGATCGCATCGCTGCGGGCCTCGACGCTATGAATGACCCCGAAGTGTTCGAGGCCTTTAGAATTGCCAATTTCGCGATCGCCAGATCCATCCGTCAACGGGCCACCCATGACAGTGAGAAAACCCCCGCAGAAATCCCCGCCCCCAAATGGCGGCCGTTTCAGCTAGCCTTCCTGCTGATGAACTTAAGTGGAATTGCCGATCCAGAAATGGGCGATCGGGAAATCGTAGATTTGCTATTTTTCCCCACCGGCGGCGGCAAAACCGAAGCATATTTAGGGTTAGCCGCATTTACTTTAGTTCTGCGACGGTTACGAAATCCAGGGCTTAGCGGGGCCGGGGTTAGTGTTTTAATGCGCTACACTTTACGCCTGTTAACCTTAGACCAACTGAGTCGCGCCGCCACTCTGATCTGCGCTTTAGAATTAGAACGGCAAAACGATGTTCAAAAACTTGGCACTTGGCCTTTTGAAATCGGGTTGTGGGTGGGACAAGCAGCCACGCCAAACCGCATGGGGCGCAAAGGAGATAACAACCCAGAAAGTGCCCGTACCCGCACCATTGCCTATCAAAATGACGATCGTAATAAACCCTCCCCCATTCCCTTAGAAAACTGCCCTTGGTGCGGTGAAAAATTCACCCGCAACTCCTTTACCTTATTCCCCAACGCAGACAATCCCACGGATTTAAGAATTCTCTGTACCAACCGGAAACGCCTTGCCAACAGCCAACCGCAATGTACTTTTAAAGGGAATAATCCCTTGCCCATTGTTGCGGTTGATGACCCCATTTATCGCCGCGTCCCCTGCTTTATCATCGCCACAGTCGATAAATTTGCTAACTTACCTTGGGTCGGAGAAACTGGGGCTCTATTCGGCAAAGTCGATCGCTATGATGACAAGGGATTTTACGGCCCGGCTGCGATCGGCATCGGTCGGACACTAGAAAAACCTCTCCTACCACCCGATTTAATTATACAAGATGAATTGCACCTAATTTCCGGGCCGTTAGGTACAATGGTCGGACTTTATGAAACGGCTATTGACGCCTTATCAGCTTTTGACAAAAACGGCAAAAAAATCTATCCTAAAATAGTCGCTTCCACTGCCACAGTGCGACGAGCAACAAAACAAATTCGCGCTTTATTTGGTCGCACCGAAGTCGATGTCTTTCCGCCTCCAGGGCCAGACCGCCGCGATTCATTCTTCGCCAAAACTGTCCCCGCCACCGAACAAAACCCCCGCACTTATATCGGTATTGCCGCTCAAGGTCGCAGTTTAAAAGTCATCTTGCTGCGGAGTTATTTAGCTGTATTAGGGGCGGCTCAAAAACATTGGAATGCCAACGGCGGCGCGAGAAATAAAAATAATCCTGCTGACTCTTACATGACCTTATTGGGTTATTTTAACTCCTTGCGAGAACTGGGGGGAAGTCGGCGCATTGTTGAAGATGAAGTCAAATCTCGGTTGTTAGGATATAGCCAGAGAAAACGGGAAAACGAGCAGTCAGGATGTTTTGCTAACCGCCAAATTAACGATGAACCTTTAGAATTAACTTCTCGCGTTAGCACTAGCCAAGTTTCGGAAGCAAAGCGCCGTTTAGCCCTAGCTTTTTCAGACCAAGACCGGGTGGATGCTGCACTAGCAACTAATATGATTTCTGTGGGCTTAGATATCACTCGCCTCGGATTAATGGTCGTATTAGGACAGCCAAAAACAGCCGCCGAGTACATTCAAGCAACCTCGCGGGTAGGGCGAGACGAACAGCGGCCGGGATTAGTGGTAACATTATTAAATGTACACAGACCGCGCGATCGCTCTCACTACGAACGTTTTGGCGCGTGGCACAACACTTTTTACCGGGCAGTCGAAGCAACCAGCGTCACACCCTTTTCACCCCGTGCCATTGACCGAGGAATTGCTGCGATTACCGTTGCTTTAGCGCGTCTAGGTAATCCAGAAATGACCGCACCTTTAAATGCAATTAAAATTACAGAACAGCGCTCTAACTTAGATTTTGTTGCTGATATCATTGCCCAGCGTTCTGAAATCCACGACCAAGACCGAGACGCGGAAGAAACCGAAGAATTGCGCCTGAAACTAAAAGAACGAGTCAATAATTTGCTCGATACTTGGCAATATATAGCTTCTGAAAAAGGTAGTTTGCAATATCAGCAAGAAGTGGGAGTTGCACCGCCTTTATTATTTGACCCCCTTGACCCAGATTTGCAGAGACAACCGCAACCTGCTAAAAAATTTAAAGCGCAGCGTAGTTTGAGAGATGTGGAACCCGTTGTCAATTTGTGGGTGAAAAATCCAGATGGCTTAGAGATTGATGAGGGGGATTAACTCGCCCACGTTGTGTCAGATTGAGTATCAAGATTAATTCGCCCATGTTGCGTCAGATTGAGCATCAAGATTAATTCGCCCATGTTGCGTCAGATTGAGCATCAAGATTAATTCGCCCATGTTGCGTCAGAAAAAAAGATTATTTAATTGCGAGCAAATTTCTCTCTGACGCACCCTACAAATAAACTCAGTAGAGTGCATCAGAAAAAAAGATTATTTGCCGAGCGGAAGATTTCTCCTTGACGCACCTTACTAAGTAACTAATTGCGAGCAAATTTCCGGCTGACGCACCCGACAAACTACAAACTAACTAAAATCAATATGAAAATCCCATCTGGACAAATTCGCCAAAGTCAAATTTTAACCACCTTCGGGCCGGGGGCAATGGTCGATTTGCCCAACTATTCGATTATTATCGGCGGGTTGAACCACTGGCGGGGCGATAAATCGCGCATCCACGAAGAGCGCTTGGAAGAGCGAGTTGCCGAAATTCTCGGGCTGAGCCGCGTTTCCCTGTACGCTCCCCCTGTAGATGAACAAGACCCCAGCGCCCCTCGCACAGGTATCACCGCCTTCACATTTCCTACTTGGTTTGTAGCGCAAGATGATAGCACTTGGAAAGCTTCCAACGGCAAAGAATACCGCACCAGACCTTTAATTCGTTGGGGGAGTTTAGTTAAGGGAAAATATCTTAATGCTGAGAGGAAGAAAAAGCCTGTTGTTCCGGTGCGCTTCGTGCAAGCTTGCGCCAACGGACATATCAGCGATATCAATTGGTATGCTTTCGCCCACAACAATTTGGACGCTCTATGCCGAGGACAATTGTGGCTTGATGAAAGCGGTTCTGGCAATGATTTCGCTGAAATCTTCGTCCGGTGCGAAGCTTGTAAAGCTCGTCGGCCTCTTTCTGATGCCACTGTCCCGTATTCTAAAGTGCTCGGCAGGTGCTTGGGAGAGCGCCCTTGGCTCGGCCCTGTTGCAAAAGAACCTTGCCTTTCTAGAGATGGCGATCGCCCGTTGTATAATCGACTGTTAGTGCGATCGGCGAGTAATGCTTATTTTGCCCAAGTGCTTAGCGTGATTTCTCTGCCGGACACCGACGCCAAACTCAGGGAAGCTGTCAATCAAGTTTATGAAGATTTCCTGCAATATGCTGAAGATTTAAATGATATCAGAAAAGAGCGAAAAAAACAAAAAGTTTTTAATGCTTTAGCAGGTTTAAGCAACGAAGCGGTTTGGGCAGAAATACAGCGAAGGAAGGCAGGATTTTCTAATACAAAAAAGAGCATTAAGCAAGTGGAGATTGAAACTTTACTTGCTAGTCCTGATGAAGTTGGGGAAGATGTGCCCGAAGGAGATTTTTACGCCCGCGCTCGCAAATTAGAGGGGTTAAATTCTCTCGCAACAGCTCGCATTGAACGCATTATTCTAGTGCATAGGCTCCGAGAAGTCGTGGCGCAAGTCGGATTTACTCGTTTTGAAGCAGCTATGCCGGATATTGATGGTGAATTAGATATTAACGTGCGACGGGCAGCTCTTGACATCGATCCGACGTGGGTACCGGCGATTGAAAATAGGGGTGAAGGAGTATTTATAGCCTTTAAAAAACAGGCAATTGACCAATGGCTGAAGCAAAAAGCTGTTCGAGAAAGAGGGGAAGAGTTGCATAGAGGTTTCCAGAAATGGTGTAACACTAGAGGGATTCCGCAGGACAAAGCTAACTTTCCGGAATTGCCTTACATTATGTTGCACTCCCTCTCTCACTTATTAATTACTGCTGTTTCTCTGGAATGTGGCTACGCAGCTAGTGCCATCCGGGAACGCATTTATGCTGGGGATTCAGGCTACGGTATTTTGCTCTATACTGGCACCTCTGGTAATGATGGAACTTTGGGGGGACTGGTGCAAATTGGCAAGCGCATTGAATTACTGTTAATCAGCGCATTGGAGTTAGGAAGGCTTTGCTCTAACGACCCTGTGTGTGCTCAACACGGGCCGGAAAATGATGCCGAAGACCGTTTCTTACATGGGGCTGCTTGTCATGGATGTTTGCTGATTGCTGAGACTTCTTGCGAACGGCGCAACGATTTTCTCGATCGGGCTTTGGTGGTAAACACAGTTAGTGGTAACGGTGCTGCTTTTTTCCCCGATGAATGGTGATCTCTAAGGAATACAGCCACATTCCACAGGTGCGATCGTCCGCAGGTAATTTTTAAACCCACATTCCGCGGTGAAATTCTGATTCATTTAGAGGTGCAGAACGTCCTCCTAAAGTTGTATTTCCTTTTTAGCCGTAATTTTGTAGGATTCGAGGAATTGCTTCTGCTCTTCCGACAAGTTAATTATTGCTGCATTTTTTCCCAATTCGCGCGAGTAAATTGTCGAATTATCTCTAGCTCGAATTACGGTAATGGTTTCAGTTTCTTTGCAGTAAGTAACTAATAAAGTATTTTGGATAAAGGGAGTTCTGGGGCTGTAATTATTGTCGGTTGCAGCTTGTACTGCCGCAGCAATTAGGTTTTTTTCCCAAGCAGGTATGAGCGGTGAATTGTCTGCACTTTGTTGCAGCATTTTTTGAGGCTCTGAGGTAGCGATCGCATTTTCAGTGTCTTGAATACCGTAAAATTTCTGTAGCAGCAAAGATGCCCTATTCGGAAGTGGCGGAGATTCTCTGAGTTTTTGGAAATATGGACTATCGGGAGATAAGTCTTTGGCAATTGGCGAACCAAATTGCTTTGATAGGGATGACATTATTTTTGGGGGTAAATTTTCGGGGTTTAGATGAAAAACTGCATAACCCCGGCGAGTTTCTTCTGTAACAGACGCATCTAAGCGATTTATTTCGGAATGCTGTATTTTGTAATCTTTAAAAAACTTGCGTGCCGTTTCGGCTTTTCTCAGGCTGACAGAAATTCCCAGCACAGATTGGTCTGTTATTTTTCCGGCAACCAAAGTTGGTTTTTTGACTTCATAAAATATAGTGGGAGGTGAGTTCATGTTTTCTATTATTTGCTGTGCTACGGCAAGTCTTTCTGCATTATTCAGTGTTTGACTATTGGGGATTGGACTATTCAGTGTTTGACTATTGGGGATTGGACTATTCAGTGTTTGACTATTGGGGATTGGACTATTCAGTGTTTGACTATTGGGTGTTTCACTATTGAGTACCTGATTATTGACTGTGTTGTTGAGTGTTTGACTATTGAGGATTGGGCTATTGAGTGCCTGATTATTGACTGTGTTGATGAGTTTTTGATTATTAAGTGGCAGATTATTGAGTGTCTTATTAACTATTTCATTATTAAGCACGTTTTGTTTTGACCATTGAATAGGATACTCTACAGAGCTTGGATCTATAGATGCTGTGAGAGTAGTAGAATTGAATTTTATGTAAGCCTTAAAAGAAAGTCCCGTTAGTTTCCCTGCGTCGAATTCTTTTTTCAACATTTCCTCACTCTTGCCTTGCTGTCGATTGTAGAAGGCTTTCATTAAGGCTATTTTAGATTCTTTCTGGTTTGGTGTAAACACCCCCAAGACTTTTAATCCGCATTCAGTAGTAACTGCGGCGCAAATTTCAGGCTTTTGTTGAATATTGACTGAAACTTCTGCTATTGTTCCTTGAAACTTAAAATCTTTATAATGGCCAAGGAGATTTTGTTTTCTGGCACAGAGAATATTGCCTGTTCGGCTTTTAGCTACTGTATACGTGCCGTTACTTACTCCGTAAGTAGTTAGTTCGGCGGTGAAAGAAAAATTGTTGTGCAGGCAATTAAGTTTCCTGAGTGATTCTATTGAGGTTTCGTCGAGTTCGCCGATTACTTTACCAGATGTTTCAAGTAAATATCTAGGTTTATTGAGCCTTTGGATTGTAATAGTATATTCTTGGTTTAAGAGAGAACTTTGTCCGCCAAATTCGCATTCTGCTACTTTCCCGACTTTAATTCGATCGTCCAAACCAGTTACGTGTAGTTCAGCCGTTTTTGCGATCGCAGGAATTAGCTTGACGCGGGCAGTAGTTCCAATTGGTAACTGCGCCGAATTTTCAGAGATAGTACCGGCTGTGATGTACCTACCGTCTTTCATTATTTGCAAAGTTCTTTTACCCTGAGTTGGGTAGTTTTCGCGCTCGTTGTTTGTTGTTGCGTCCGTTTGAATTTCAGCATTTTTAAGATTGTGAGTTTGGGAATTGCTGCGTTCGTTGTTTGTTGTTGCGTCCGTTTTAATTTCAGCATTTTTACGATTGTGAATTTGGTAGTTTTCGCCATTTTCGGTTTGGGCAACGTCAATTCTGATTTCAGCATTTTCGATGCAGTTATTTATTTTGATATCTGCACTATTTAACTCGCCGATAGTTAATTCTTTAAATTGAAGTTCGTTGAGCCGATCGACAATTTGAGAACTCCAAGTAGCAAAAACAAAATTTTGCGTTTTTTTTCTGCTATCATAGTTGAGTTCTGGTGCACAACACAAGTGCCAAGTAGCAGCCGCCATAGCATCAGTTTCACCTTTCAGGCTGCACTCACTTTGAAAACTATCTGCTATTTCCGCTGCTTGTTTGAAAATTAAATTACAGTCAGTTTCAGTTAAAGCTTGTACTGCTTTGACATTTTGCAGTCTAAAATACTTCGTTCCTTCAATTTTTACGGGGATATCGAGTAGCTTTCTGCTGCTTTCGCTGAGGGTGCCGAGTTTAACCCATTTATCAGCTCCTTCTGAGTCTTTGGTTTTTGCCAAAACACAAGTTTTGTGACTGTTTGAAGTAGAGCCACCGTAGTTTTCATTGGTAACTAACAAGACTTCCAACGACGATCGGTTTTTGAAACGTTCCGGGTATTTGCTTAAGGCAACATTGGTGATTTCTATGGTTTTCCCGGTTTCTGTTTGTGCGGTTAAATAAGGCCCTTTTTCAGTCTGCAAGCGTAGTTTGGCTGCAACGGCAGAGTTGAAAAGAGAATCAAAAGCAGCTTTCCTTTCCCTGCAAGTATTGTACTGTTCTGGGGTATAATAATATTTATCTCCTGGTTCAGATACTGGGAACAGGTTGCGAAATTGGTAAAACGGTCGCGCTTCGAGTTCCGATGCTTGCAATAAAGGGTTGAGGGACTGTATTATCGCTTCTTTTAAACTGTAGCCGTTGGGTTCTATGACTTTTCCTTCTAAGTATATGTTGGGCAATTTTTTGTCTTGCAAGTAATTAGGATTTCGGTGGCACAGATTTCTGTACTGGGCGATCGCAATTTCGTCGGCTGGAGTAGCGCTTTTTTTAGAATCTACGGCTATTTGATTTTGCAGTAATAGTTGTGGCGTTACTTGAAACCGCAGAAATTTTCTGTAGGTTTCAAGACCAGTTTCAACTTGTGATGGTGGAATGTGAAACAGAAGTTGATCTTCGCAACATAGCTTGTAGTCTACCAAATCTCGCTCGATTTGATTGGCATCAGCCGAGATTAAAGAAGCCATTGTCGGATGGGCTGAGGAATTGTGTATATTGGCTATCTCCCTGACAGTTGACATGAGCTGTTCCGGTATAACTTTTTCAGGTTTAGCCGTGTAATTATTGTTTAGCTTTTGTTTAAATTGATTAGAAACGTTCCGAATATAATCTTCTTTTTGCTGGGCGCTAAATGTATTTTGGACTGCCACTACTTCTGATTCAACAGAGGCAGCACATTTGACAGCAGAGTTGGCAAGCTCCGTCCATTTATTTGCCATAAATAGAGCGATTTCAGGCAGTATTTTCTTGGGCTGGCCTGGTACGTCAAAGGAAACCTTAGGTAATTTTATGGTTGGCGGATGAGCATTTTGTGGAGTTTGAGCCTCTATAAGATGTAGGGCCGTATAAGGCCAATCTGAAGCCTTGGCGAAGCATTTAGAGTCTCCGTCGTAGTCTTCTCCTGCTAGCTTGCTGTAAGTCTCTAAAGGCAGCGATTGTAATAGTAAATCCTGTAAAGCATCTTGTCGATCTTGTATCGTTTGTAGTTCTTTTTTACTGGGTTTATTTTCCAGGTGAGCTTTTTTACTAGGCTTGCTTTGCAGTTGAGATATTTCGCGCTTCGCCCATGCTTGAGAGAACAAGCGAGCAGCGCGTTCCTGCTGGGTTTCGCCAGCTTGCAAGTCAGTTTTTTTTCTCATGTCTTCGCTGATGTCGATACCTTGAATCGCAGTATATTCAGTAGCCTTCCGAGCTGCGTATTTGTGGTATGGTTCGTCGGAAACAACAGAAACTCCGATGAAAGCTCGCCCTTTGGGGTCGAGGATATCAGGTGTAAAAGTATTATTTTGTAGGGCGATCGCATCTTCGTAAAGCAGGGGCGATCTAAAACTCATTATCAGTTCGCCTTCTCTACCAACGGCTGTGCAAACTTGGTCGTCATTCAAATCTTTTGAGGGAATTATTATGCTGGATCTATTCCATTTGATAGCCCCTCCGGTTGCTATCTCCCGGCGCTGACTTTGTAAAAATCGTTCTAATTGTTTTTGTATGTATTTACATTCGAGCAATTGGTAGTGACCACCTTGTAAGTCTGATTTTAATAGTTTATAGACAAGATTTTCTGAAAGTAATTGCGAATTTAAAGTATTTTCCTGCGGGGTACTTTTGTGGTGGATATTGTCCTGTTGGGTATTTTCTTGTTGGGTATTTTGTTGTTG
Organism: Microcoleus sp. CAWBG27; assembly: GCF_020883145.1. NCBI lineage: Bacteria > Bacillati > Cyanobacteriota > Cyanophyceae > Oscillatoriales > Microcoleaceae > Microcoleus > Microcoleus sp. CAWBG27. The sequence continues at coordinate 21,327 of NZ_JAHREU010000056.1, read as the reverse complement.
GGTATTTTGTTGTTGGGTATTTTCCTGTTGGGTATTTTCCTGTTGGGTATTTTCCTGTTGGATATTTTGTTGGATATTTTGTTGTTGGGTATTGTCCTGTTGACCATTTTGTTGTTGGGTATTTTGTTGTTGACCATCTTGGCTGATTTCTCCTCTGGCGGTTGCCTTTTCTTCCCAAGTTTTACAGAAAAGTTCAGCTATTTTTCTAGGATCTCCAGCAATTTCATTTAACTTCAAAGCATATTCTTTAAGAATTTCTCTGCTATCCAGTTCTAAACCGACTTCTGCGGTTGAGGATAGAGTAGTTTGAGAAATGCTTTTTGCCCCCGCCCACATATCAACTTCATATAGTCCTGGTATCGGTTTGTTCCAGCCACCTTTAAAAGAAGATACTGGGAGTATTAAATCGGGAACGTTTGTGGAGTTAGGTTCAAACAGTGGCTCTAAAATTTTTGCCGTTACCGTTCCTTTAGCTATGCGAGCGTTTGAGTCGCAATTCGGAAAAAAAAGCCGGTGCTGTACGGCGTGTCTGATAATTTCATCTGGTTCTCCAGCAACTGTTTGAGAAAGCAATTCATCGTTAAGAACGATAAATTTTTCTAGAAGTTGTGGCGAGATTTTTCCGTGGCAATCTCCTACTAACGAAATCGCCACATTTGGGGGCATAATTCCTCCGTTTTCTCCACACCGCTCTGATTCTAGATCGTCTTCTACTATTAAAAGTTTAACTTTTGTTTTGAAGGTATCGAGACAACTGCCTGATAACAAACTGCCGTAGGCTCCCTTATCTTTTTCGTCAGGTAATAATTGGTCGAGCTCGGTTTTGTACTCTTTTGGCCCGTAGAAGCATCTATTTCCCGAACTAAAAAGCATGGAGCAATTATCGGGGTGGCGCGTTGAATTTTCAACGCTTGTCCATTCGTGTATGTATCCTATTGAAAAAGTATCTTCTGGAGCATTAGGAAAAATTGCTTCCAGCATAGAGTTGTTTAGTTCTTCAGTTAGAACTGTATGGTTATTTGTGAATCTATCGAAGGAATTAACCCATTGATTTAGGTCAGTATCGAAATGTTTGAGTTTTAGCATTGAGATTTTAGGATTGAGTATTGAATTCAGATTTGAGTGTTGGATATTGATTTTGAACTTGAAATTTGAGTTTGAAATTTGAGTTTAAGGTTTGAAATTTGAGTTTAAGGTTTGAGTATTGAGTTTGAGGTTGAAAGTTGAGTTTAAGGTTTGAGTATTGAGGTTAAAAGTTGAGTTTGAGGTCAAAATTTGAGCTTGAGGTTTGAGATTTGAGTTTGAGGTTTGAGATTTGAGGTCAAAATTTGAGCTTGAAGTTCAGATTTGGGTTTTAGATTTTAATATTGAGCTTGAGATTGAGATTTGAGCTTGATGTTGAGATTTGAGGCTTGACAAAAGAAATTAAAGTGGTGAGATTTTATAATAAATATGTTAATTTGGAAGTGAAATCTGACGATAATCTCTGGTAAAGATTATGATGGAACATGAAGATTGGGATTTTATTCCCGAATATGAAGACTGGGATATTAAAGAAGATTTTGAGCAAGAGACAGAACTTCAGCGGTACACCGCGCAGAGTATCATGGACGATCTAAACCGCCAAGAAGTACAGGGAAACATACAGGCTTGGTACGATGGCGGTTGTCAGAAAAAGCTCGAAGATTTGACTTGGGATGAAGTCAGGATTCCCGACGGGTGCGATTTTTTTAATGCCACCGATTATTACATCGGTTACGATATTTGCATCGATCCATTTGTCTTGGAAAACTACAACTCAGATGGCACGATGAAGCCTCACAGGTATCAATTATTAGTCGATTCAGGGGTAAGTTCGGAGGGAAAAGCCTTGGAAGAATTGAGAGTACGCAGGCATTTACGGAAACTCAGCGATCTCGTGATGAGTTACGGTAAACCTCGTGCCCGTCACTTTATGTGTTTCTTTGAGAGAGCTTGATGTTGTCAGGATTAGAAATCAGGAGGTTTTTCTCGCTTCTGGTTGTGGCTGGTGACTAAAATATCCTCGTTTAAGAAACTTAATTGTTCAGTTCTAGACGCACTCAAAGGTCAAAAACCCGGTTCCGTTCCTACGTGAATATCTCTCGCTAGTAATGCACGATTGTGCTTATACCCATTCTGTAGGTCGCTGCACAGAATGGAAGCCACAAATCCTTTCCGGCAAAGGATATTTTCTATCCAGCTTCACAGAAAAATGGTATTAGGAAACTGGGTTTTTTGCATAAGTCTTATGGTGGTGATATCATGTCCGGTCAATCAATCTTAATTAAGGATTGAGTGGAGGAGGGAAAGAAGGGGAGAGGGGAGAGGATTGGGAAAGTTAATTATGAGTAATCGACCAGACTCGATATGACTCGAAAACCAAACGTGCAAAAAATAGTACGTTTGGTTTTTTACCGCATTACCCTATGCAGGTTCGGAGTTCGGTTCGGATTTTGTGCTTAGCAGGTTGGTTCCGAAGTCGATTAAACTGAGATTTTGATAGCGCTTCCCGATCGCAATTGCAATATGCGCGATGGATTCATCAGGTAATTTTTCGATGATTTCTGGTTTTTGCGAGAGATAATTAGTGGCGCGGGATAACAGCTTAGTTTCCAATTTTTCGCTGTCAGAGCCGTTAACCTCGCTCGATTTGATACTTTTCTTCCTAAGAACTCTATCAGCCCAATTGAGCGAAAGAGTGGCTTCTCCTTGATTTATTGCCTCTACAGCAAGGGGTATGAGTTCATGCCAACGCTTGGCTATTCTCATTTTTATTTCACATTGAGTTTTACCAACACCTGCATCCGAAAGAGTTTTTCCGAAGCTGCCATGACACCTCGCTTTTAACTCTAACAGAAAAATACCGGACTGTTTTGCATAGATTAATTTTGACATTTCTGCCAATTTTCCCGCAGTTTCCGCATTTGTAAATTGCTGTTCGCTTTTTTTCAGTGATTCCAGCAGCAATTCGTCGCTCATTCTCTCCAAATTTAGTAGTGGAGGAGAATCGTAAATATCTAGTGTTAGCTCGAATAAACGTTCGTCAGACAGAGCGTTCAGTTTTGATTGTTGAGCTTCGAGTTCTTCGCAAGATTTTTTTTGTTCTGTGGATTTTACTAAAAATCCCAGCGGAAAGCCTTCTTTGGGTTCAAGCGTGTACGTTATACCCATAGATTTGATCCATTATTTAAAGGTATTAGCAAAAAAACAATTTGGAAATATGCACTACCACATTCGGTTCCAATACAATTTCGTTAAATCCCTGTTTTTTGGAGCTCTGGAATTTCAATGGTTATCTGAGTCTAATTTGTTATTTGTGTTTTTGACAACTCAGAAGTGTCTGTTGTTACAAAACTATAAATTAGAGTTATGGTCAGCAAAATAAATTATATGTACTAAAAAATAGTGATTTTTATGATTTTTTAGTGAAGTATTTCTGGTGGTATACGTAATATTTCGGAGGTATGCAATTACTCGATAACTAAGTGGATACAAATAAATATAACATGGTTGGGGTGCGTGAATGCAGCAGTAAACTCGCTTAAATATAACATGAGTCAGTCGCATCCGTGACGCAGTAAACTCGCTCCTAGCATAGCTCCTTACCCGATCTACCCTATAAATATAGATTAATTATCGATTGGATATTATTGTTTTTTTCTGATGACATACTGACTCTATTGCGACAGATTTATTGCAAGTGCCCGCGCATTTTTAAATTAACGATTATTAATTGATAGCTTTTTTTTGATTAAAAACCACGGCGACGCCGTGTTTTTAGTGGTGGTGCCGTTTTTTTGTATTTTTTTTGCTTGGATGTGTTGAAACGGTTGGTGAGATTTATGCCGGCTTTTGACAAGTAGGTTTGTCGGTAGTTATCTCTTGCCATTGCTGTGGCTGTTTTAGTGTTCCACTGTTTGACTGGCAATAAATCGGGAAAGGTTTTCAAGGGTGCGGTAATTTTTGAATCGCCAATGACTTCGGCAAATATGCGGGCGATGAGCTTGCAGCAGGCTGCTGGTTGGAGTGCAATTTGTTCTTCTGCGAATCGAATTACTATCCAATTTCCCTGTACGAAAAATTGATTGCGGTTGTTGTCGCGGTTGCAGTCAAAGCAATGATGCGGCTTGCCGTAGCGATTGTTTGTTGCCACGTAAGGTTCGTCAATTTCAATGTCTGCTGCAATTCCAGTTTCGGGATGTACGGCTATAAAATCGCAAGAATACCTTAGCTTGCTTCCGGGTATGGCAAAAGGAACTCCCTGCGCCGTGTAGAGGCTGGGAAGGAGCTTTCTGAGATGGGATAGAAAGAAAGATTCGGTTGCTCCTTCTTGTGCTGTAGCTTTCTCTAGCAGGGGCTTGATGGCGTCTGCCGATATCTGTTTGAGTTCAATTGCCGTCTGTATTTTTACCTTTTTAAGATGCTGTATGATGTTCGGATCGATCGGCAGTAAAGAGTCAACAGTTTTGTTGAGATGAGTGTTGATGGTTGCGTTTTCTCGCTCTGCTTGCAGTGCTGCTGTGCGATCGCGATCGGCTTGGGATATTTGAGTTTGAGTGCGATCGGCTTGCGGTGCTTGATATTTGGTGCGATTTGCTTGCAGTGTATCGCTGCGATCGCGCTCGGCTTGCAGTGGTTGAGTCCGATCGCGCGATCGATAGCAGCAGTAAAAGCAAAAAGCGGCAGTTAACAGCGCGGCGGCTGCAAATTGCATTGCAGCCAGCATTGCAGTCAAACACGCAAGGTATAAGAAGACGACAGGCATCTGGAGCGAGATTTTTTCGATTGCAGGCGTTTCGGTGTGAGATTTGCGATTTTTGGTGGTATTCGCTTGTGGCAACTGCAAATTTATTTTTGTACGTGCGCCGTCCAAGCAGTCGTTTGATATCGTTTTTTCGACGGCGTTTCTAGCCTTTATTACCGCTGCGATGCTGTCTGGGATAAGGACGATCGGGTAATATTTATTTCTGAACACTTTCTTAAATCTCCTAAAGTATCAATTTGTAGTTTCTTATTTTTAGCTATTTACTGACTAAATTACTATTACTAAAGGCTGATTCCGAACGCCACCAGCACCAGTTATGTTGGTACAAATTAATAATCGATTGTCTGGAGGGAACAAGTCGTGATGTTTCAAAGACAAATAGCAAAAAGTAATTTATTGAGTTCTCCAAACCCGAGCCGCACGATCGAGAATAAATTATCAGCTTCTCCAAATGTGTTGCTTTACTCTGGAGCAGCCGTATTGGTTTGGGATGCTTCTCTTTCAGGTTGGTTCGGTTGGGCAGGTGTTGGCTTCGCCTCTTGTTTATTTTTAGGTACAAATTGGATTGCTCCGAGGCAGCAGATGCTGAAACCTTGGCACAGAGCATTAATCAAGTACGGGCCGGCTGCGCTATTATTTTTGTCAGCGCTGGCAATTTTTTGGATAGTAATTATGAGCGATAGTGCCAACGCTCAATTCTTCAAGAATGCGGAAACGTGGATGAAAACGAATTTCGGTAAAGCAATTGGAGGAGGAGGAGGAGCCGGAGGAGCCGGAGGTGGAGGTGATGTAATTTCGCTAGTTTTTAACGTTTTGCGGGCAATTTACATCTTGTATCTGGGTGTGGAATTGGTTAAGTGCATCAAGGCAGCCCAGCAAGATCAGGATTGGCAAACGCTGGCTAGAACACCGTTAATTATTGTGGTTTCGATTACCATAGCTGATATAGTCAGCACTTTAATTTTGGGTTCTGGAACTGGAGGAGGTGCCGGCGGGCCTTAGTAAAACGGACAGTAATTTCCAGACTATAACGTTAATCTGTTCAGCCATTGGGTTAGATCGTTGTTGATGGTAAGAACGTAAATTGGAGTGTCGGGATTGGAATGTCGGTTTGAATTAGGATTTGAATAGAGATTTGAATCAGATTTAGAATTGGGATTGGATTTTGAATCAGGATTTTAAATATGGCTTCAAATCAGAGAGATTATGCTTTTCGGCGAGTCAATCATAGCTTGGGTAAACAGCCGAATATCGGGCCACTACCAGCAGATCAATTAATTCCTTGGGTAGTTATTTTCTTGTGCTTTTACTACATATTTCACGGCATATTTGGACTCGACTGGGTGTGGACTGGGAGCGCGATTGCGTGGGGTTGCAGCACTTGGTGGGTAATGACAGCTCGCGGAGCCTACAGGTGGCTGTCCATGTTTCTGCCAGCTCCTAAATGGGGAGTAGGCTTTGCAAGATACGAAAAGTTTGTGAAGGATACCGGTGAGAAAAATCGCGATTAAAAAGGTCAAAAAAATTTCTGCTAAAACTTCGCAAAAAACCGATTGTGACAGCCTAGGTTCCGAAAAGTGGCTAAAAAGGTAAGAAAACGGCACTGAAAAGTCTGAGCAGGGTTTGCAAGATACGAAAAATTTGTGAAGGATACCGGTGAGAAAAATCGCGATCAAAAAGGTCAGAAAAATTTCTGCTAAAACTTCCGAAAAAACCGATTGTGACAGCTTAGGTTGCGAAAGGTGGATTGAAAAGGTAAGAAAACGGCACTGAAAAGTTTGAACAGGGTTTGCAAGGTACGAAAAACTTCTGAAGGATATCGGTGAAAAAAACTGTGATTAAAAAGGTAGGAAAACGAGAGTTAAAAGTCGGAGTAAAATCTACCAGATATACTCCTTTGGAAGATGAAATGCAACTAGCTAGCATGATTTCTATGCAGTTTGCAGGTCGCTCGGTTGGCGCGTATTTGCTGCGAAAAGGGTCAGATAATTTTAAAATCAAGTTTGCGTTTGATTGCATCGGCATTCATAACACCTTGAGGGATGAGGAAATCGATTCGATATTTGCTGCCGTTGAAGGTGGTTTAAAAGATATACTTCCCGGTGAATCCCTGACAATTCATTTGGGTTCTTTCTCTGTAGACAGCGAACGGCAAGAAGAACTTTCGGATCTGTACCGACAGGTGAAATCTACCGAACTTCGCTATTTAATCATGGCTGAAAGGTCAAGAGTCCGCGAGTTGAGGAACTTAGGAATCCGCAAACCCAAATATTTGCGCCTCTACTGTACTTATACGGTAGACCCCGGCAGTGCTGGCGCATCGGACGCCATAGAAAAAGTGCTAGTTCGCCTTGAAAAAGGGTGGAAAAGATTTGTGGGTGAATACGATGAAGCCAGATTTAATCAAGTGGACGGAATTCTGAATTCGGCTTACACCGATGGCTTTCAAATATGGGAAGCATTGCTCTCAAACAAAATGGGATTGACCGTCAGGGCCATGACGGCTGCTGAAATGTGGCAGCAGCTTTGGGAATATTTTAATGAAACCCAAGTTAGGGAAATTCCGCAGCTTTTAGTTCTCGACGAATCCGGTCTGAGAGAGGAAGTCAGCAGCGAGTGGAATCCGCTGACAGTTCTTATGGAATCGGATTTCAGCATTCCGGTAGCAGACCGCAAATGGGTTCATGTAAAGGGTAAGTATGTAGGAGTTTTAACTTTTTTAGAAAAGCCGGGAGGCTGGGGTGACAAGTACAAACAAATGCTTTATTTATGGCAAGTAATTTCGAGAGAGGCAATTGCGGATACAGAAATTGTTTGTGAGGTGGCGCGGGCAAATCAAGATATAGTAAAAACCCAAATGCAGCGGGTGGCAAAGCAAGCTATTACCGCCGCTGAAATATCAACAGACCACCATTCTGTAGACGTAATGGCTGCTATTAATTTAAAGCGTTCGGTGGCGGCGCAAGAATCGATTTATGAAGGTGACGTGCCGCTGTATGTGGGAGTAGCATTTTTACTGCACCGCAGCACTACATCTAAACTTGATGATGCCTGCCGCTTTTTTCAGTCTCTGTTCGTTTCTCCGGCGTGGGTAGCGCGAGAAGGCGAATATCCCTGGAAAATATGGCTTCAATGTTTGCCCGTAACCTGGGACAACTTGATGGCAGTTCCTTTCAACCGCAGGAAGCTGTATTTGTCGGGAGAAGCGCCGGGGCTGTTGCCTTTGGTGCGTACCAAGCCGGGGGATGCTAAGGGCTTTGAATTGATTTCCGACGACGGGGGTACGCCGGTTCGCGTCGATTTGTACTACCAACATAAAAATTTGGGATTGTTCGGGGCTACGAGATCCGGTAAATCCTTGCTGGCTGGGAACGTTGTTACCTACGCCCTGGCAGTCGGTTTGCCTGTAGTAATTTTGGATTATCCCAAACCCGACGGTACCAGCACCTTCAGCGATTACGCAAAGTTTCTGAAGCATGAAGCTGCTTATTTTGACATCACGACGGAAGCGAACAATATCTTTGAAATCCCCAACCTGAAAGGGCTGCCCTCAAGCCTGCAAAAAGAAAGGATGGACGACTACATTGACTTTTTGCTTTCGGCACTGTTGTCGATGGTAGTCGGAAGCAGGCGAGGAGAATCGACAGATGCTGCATTTTCCGACATGGTGCGATCGATCTTGGGACTGGCCCTCAAAGCATTTTTTGCCGATGTTCTGATTCGCGATCGCTACGCAGCAGCTTACAAAGGCGGTTTGGGTTCGCAGGATTGGCAAGCAATGCCGACTCTTGCTGATTTTATTGGATATTGCTCTCACGAACGCCTCCGTATGGATTCTATCGCTGGGGATTCCAAAGGAGCGATCGAACGCATCAAACTTCGCCTCCGGTTTTGGGTGGAATCTCGCGTTGGTAAAGCGCTAGCAGCCCCGTCTACGTTTAAGAATGACGCTCAACTGCTGGTATTTGCACTGCGGGGACTTTCCAACGATGAAGATGCAGCGCAGATGGCACTTTCGGCTTATTCTGCCGCGCTGCGCCGCGCTTTAGCCTCTGCTGCTTCTATCTTTTTTATTGATGAAGCTCCCGTACTATTTGAATTTGACGCAATTTCTAATCTAATTGGCCGGCTTTGTGCCAACGGAGCAAAATCAGGAATTCGCGTCATTTTATCAGCACAAGACCCCGATACTATTGCTAAATCTCCAGCGTCCGCAAAGATATTTCAGAACCTCAGCACCAGATTAGTAGGGAGAATTCAACCCGCAGCCGTTGATAGTTTTGCGACTATTTTGAAATATCCCAGAGAAGTAATTGGTCGGAATGCAGCCGAGAGTTTCTTTCCTAAAAGAACGGGGATGTATTCGCAGTGGCTGATCGATGATTCGGGTACTTTTACGTTTGCCAGATTTTACCCAAGCTTACCGCTCCTGGCGATTACCGCCAACAATCCCGACGAACAGAAAGCGCGGCAGGAAGCATTTAACCGACAGCCAGACAAAATACGGGCAATTACAGAATTGGCACGAATGCTAGCTGCTAATTAATGTTATTTGAGATTTGTCAAAACCCAACAACCAACAGTCAAAACCTAACAACCAACAACCAACAGTCAAAACTCAAAACTCAAAACTCAACAACCAACAGTCAACAACCAACATCTCAACTATCGACTGTCAACCATCAACCATCAACCATCGACTGTCAACCATCAACCATCAACCATCGACTGTCAACTGTCAACTGTCAACCATCAACCATCGACTGTCAACCATCGACTGTCAACTGTCAACTGTCAACTATAAAAGTAGGGGTTTAGAAATGGAAACTAATGATTTAGGCTCGAACAGCGAAATTGCAGAGGCAACGCACAAACTAGAAATTAAACTAATTGCAGGTGGTTTAATTTTAGGTTTATTGGTGGCAGTCCCTCTGGTTTATGCGCCACAGGTTCAAGCCGCTTCAGGTGCTACGAGCAATCCCTTAGAGTTAGTTTTGCAACAGTTCAGCCAGCAAGTACAATCCCTGCGTTCTTATGTAGAAAAAACGCTGATGGTCAAACTGCAAGATATTTCCAAAAATTTGGGCAACGATTTGCAGTCAGCCGTGAGTCAAGCTATGGGAGACTTGGGACTTCCCGACCCTGCAAAAAGCCGTGACGCAGTGGAAAAAAGTGTCGGTGCGAAAGATTTGCAGGTAAACAAAGCAACAGAATTAGCTAACGAAATTGACAGGGAATCTGCGAGGGCTACAGCAGCCGGAACGCTGTCAGAAGAAGGACAAAAGCAGCAAATTAAACAAGCTGCTGCAACGCAAGATTCGGTTAAAAAAGTACAGCAATTCGGCGAACAAGCTCAAGGAGATGTGGTTACTCAAGACGTGATGAAGCGTTTGGCTTCTCAAAACAGCGAGATAGCAAGTACCTTGGGTGCCGTTCGCGCAGATGCCTTGAAAGCTGAGCAGAGTCGAGCTCAAAGTAACGTCCTCCTCTCTAATATATCGAGGGCTCAAGACAGTCAAATTCAGCTTCAAAAGACCGAGCAAGCAGCTCAGGGATTAGGCAATTTGGAAACTGCATCGCAAGCAAAGCTTTTTTAATTTTATAGGACTTACACAAGATTTTAATTTGGACACTATCCATAGTGGTATGGCGATCGGCTCACCTACAAATAGGGTTGATGCGTAAGTCCTGTTTAGTTGTTTAGTTGTTTAGTGTAACAGCGATTGCCATGTTTTACTTCACTTTTTAGTTGTTTAGTTTAGCAGCGATTGCCATGTTTTACTTCACTTTTTAGTTGTTTAGTTTAGCAGCGATTGCCATGTTTTACTTCACTTTTTAGTTGTTTAGTTTAGCAACCACTGCCATGTTTTACTTCACTTTTTACTTCATCTTTTACTTTGCAACAGTGGGAGACGGCAATTTCGGTCAAGCTGTCACGGATATCACCAAGCAGGGAGAACAAGCCTCAAACCTAGTCAGTCAGTCGATGGACGGGCTGTGGAATGATGTTCTAGGAGGTGGTTTGTACGCGGCAATTTGCAAACTGGGGTTGTTTTTTGCGATCGGAACTTTTGTTTTGTTCATGGTGAATTGGACAAAAGCTATGATGTACGATGAAAACATAGAAGCCTTCAGCGAGTTAATCTGGCCGATAATAGTCATCATATTTCTTAGCAATAGCGGCGCAAACTTGTCGAAAGGAACGATCGGCTTAAGAAATATAATTAACGAGGCCAACCGCTCTTTTTTAGAGTCAACCTCCGGCTCAATGGATTTGCAAGCTGCTTACAGGCAAGCGATGATATCTGTTGGCATGAATGATGCTTTGAGGGGACAGCTTCAGCAGTGTTCGCTGGAGCCACCTGCATTGCAAAAAACCTGCGTTGAAAAAGTGCAAAAACAAGCCGAAAGTATGCCGAAATCCCCTTCGGGTGGCGGCTTGAATCCAAATTTGATAAAAGGTGCAGTGGATGGGGCAGTGGCTCAACTGCAAACACAGTTAGTTTTGTTTGTCAAAGGTCTGCTTTTAGCTTTTGGTATGGCATTTCAATGGATAGTTGAGATTTCGATGTTACTGACAGGTCTGTTGGGCCCTTTAGCAATGGGTGGCTCGCTTTTACCAGTTGGGCAGAAAGCTATTTTTGCGTGGCTAACTGGATTTTTTAGCATTGGAATGGTGAAGATTTGCTTCAACATTATTTCCGGTCTGACAGCCACTTTATTTATCAATTCAAAATCAGGAATGGATTTAGTATTTGCAATTTGCGTGGGGATTATTGCACCAGTGCTGTCATTAGTTTTGGCGGCAGGTGCGGGTATGGCAGTTTTTACAAGCCTGTCTACTTTGGGACAGACATTGATGTCTGGAGGGATGAGCTTTGCGGGTTCTGCCGCCGGACGGATTGCTGGGTCGTTTTCGGCCGGCAAGTCAGCAGCAAGCAAAGCAACTGATTCAGTAGTTGAAAGTACCGATTGATGCAATTTATCATATGAGCCAATTTACGATAATGTAATTAACCCGATTTATCACATAACCCAATTTACTAGAATGTAATTGATTTAATTAGAAAAGATTCAATACACGCAAATTTACAAAGGGAAATAGTGTTATGAATGCAGCCGAAAAAAATCAGGATTTAAAACAGAAAAAGAAGAAATTAGACTTTTTGGATAGAGCTCGCAGCCCCTCGCAGCGTGATTGGTTGGGAGTAGTTTCGACGGCATCATTTTGCTGCCAGCTAGCAGTTTTGTTTGCGATGTTTTTGCTTTACGGGTCGATGTCGCGATTGGCTTCTAAGCCCGTGCCAACTTTGGTACAACTCAGCGACGGCTCTTCTTTTTCTGCGGCACCGATGGACGCGAAAGAGAGGTCTAACGCAGCTATCAGCAGGTTTGTTTCTCAATCGCTTCACGCACTGCTGACTTGGGATGGCGCGTTGCCGGCGTATTCTCCTGAAGAACAAGTTAACCGCAAACCAGACCCCGGAATTGAGATCGCCAACGGAGGCAGGATTGCAACTGCTGCTTGGCAAGCGTGCTTTGTACTCTCTGAAGATTTTCGAGAGCAGTTTCGTGCTGCTCTCTCGAAGATGACTCCTCCAAGCGTCTTTAACGGCAGCGTCAAAGTGATATTTATTCTTACCGATTTGAGCGAGCCGGTGAAAATTGACGAGGGCAAGTGGAAAGTGCGAGTAGTTTCTTATTTGAATGTCTTGAATACTTCCGATGCAATGTCTCAAGTCATCCCATTCAACAAAGAGGTATTCGTCCGTTCTGTAGAACCGCCTAATTATCCTTTAGAAGCCGACGGCATTGTTAAAGCTATACACTCAATTAGGGCTTCTGGTTTAGAGATTTATGCAATCAGAGATTTAGACTTGGAGAACTTAAAATGAAATAATCTCAGGAATATAGGCAGTCATAAAATTAGAGTCGGAGAGTTTCAAATGAAAGAGTCAAAAATACGCACTCATAAAATTAGAGTCGGAGAGTTTGAAATGAAAGAGTCAAAAAAAAATAAGTATTCACAAAATTAGACTCGGAGAGTTTTAAATGAAAAAGATAAAGGTAAATCAGCACCACAGATTTTAATTAGGAGAGTTTAAACTGAAAAACTTGAAAAAAAATAGTCGGTCACAGATTGATTTTTGGAGAATTTTAAATGAAAGAATCAGAAGGAAAATATGCAGTGTTACCCGGAGGAAAAACCGATGACGAAGCGGATATTTGGAACGAAGAGGAACTTGCTAAAATCTTGAATTTTGATGGGGTTTCTTTTAAGAAAGATTTAGATCCCGGTTTGGAATATGGTAGCCCTACTGGTAGCTCTAGAGAAAGTAAGTCTTCGAGCGAACCCGAAGGTGAGGGAGAGGCAGAAGGTGAGGCAGAAGGTGAGGCAGAAGGTGAGTTCTTCGGCTCACTGTCGGGCGTTTCTGGCTCAGAAGGTGTTGCAGCAGCACCCCGCCGAAATTCAATGGCGGATATGTTTGAAGATCCCAGCACTGCTGCTACGAAGCCGACTTTAGCCAAAAATCCGTTTGCCAAGGTTTCCGTGGTAGGAGCAATGCTGGGCGTGGCTTTTTTGATAGCAGCGGTTTTTTTAAGCGGGATTATGGGAGAAAAGAAGCCCGGTACAGTCAAAGTGCAGGCAAGTCCTTCTCCCGAACCAAAACCCAAAGCAGAAGGTGGCGAAAAACAGGATGTAGGCGATTACAAAACGCAGGCGGCTGTAGGTTCTCAGCAACAGAAACTGAGCGCGATCGAATCTGAAAGAAATTCCCGCGCACCGAAAACATCGAATTTGGCGGTTCCCAAGGATTCCTCGTCCGATTCAAATCTGAAGTCTCCTAGTGCACAGAAAACGCCAGCACCCACCGCGATCAACACTCCAGCTCCAACTGCTGCCCCTTTGCCGCCCGTTTCGGATTCAGTGCGAAGTCAAGCGGTAGTCCCAGACCCGCTGCCCGATCGGTCTTACCTGCCCCCGCCACCGGCGAGAGTGCTCGATGTTGAGAGGCCAGCGCCGAGAATTCAACCGCCGCCAAGGGTGCAAAATATTCCTGTCGTTCGGGAACAGCCACAAAGAATACAAATTCCGCCGCCGAGGCCTGCATCCCCTGTGCCACCGCCAGATCCGCATCGGCAGTGGGCCCAATTGGCAGCTTTGGGAAGTTTCGGACAGGGGTCTAAAAACGGGGCTTTGGAAGCTCCGACTCTTGCAAGTGCAAGCCCTCCTGTTTTAAATCCAGGGGCAGTTCGGAACGGGACTTTGGAAGCGGACGCCGGAGTAAGTGCAAGTCCTCCTGTTTTGAACCCAGGAGCAGTTCAGGAACAGCCCGTTCCCAGAGATGGAGTTACAAACTTTCGCTCTGCCGTTTCTGTTGCAGCGAGGGCTTCAAGTCCTGATGATTTGGGCGGCCGGGCAGTTCCACCTCCGACAGGTGAAACGGTTGCACCCGTGGACGCTCCGGGTCTAGTTGTTTTTGCGGGTCAGTCACTAGCCGGTACTCTTGCAGTCCCTGCTGTAGCATTTTCCGGCAGCTCTGCGTCCCCGTCTGAGGGTGTGGGCGAGAGGTTTGCTGTTTCTTTAAAAATGCCCCTGATGGCGCAAGATGGCACGGTGGCGCTTCCTCAAAGCGCTCTCATAATTTTTCAAGTAGACCGCGTGCTTACCAACGGGTATGTGGAAGCTCATGCAGTGGCGGCCGTAGACGGTTTGGCAGAATACCGCTTGCCCCGCAATGCAGTGTCTGTCCGGGGGCGATCGGGAGAACCGCTGATGGCAAAGCGCCGCACCACAGGAGGTTCGGATCTATTTCGGATGGATATGACTGCGTTTGTTTTAGGTGCTGCCCAGCAAGTTGGGGAACGGCTCAATCAACCTACGAGCGAATCTTCTACGCAAAGCGCGTTCGGATCGAGCTCCAGCGTGACGAGGGGAAGTCCCAATATTTTGGGGGCAGTGATGCAAGGTGGCGCAACCCCGGTGTTGCAGCAAATTCTACAGCGCAACCAGCAAGCGTCTGCTGAAATTCAATCTCGGCCACCTCTCTGGTATGTTCCAGCAAAAACCGAAGTGTTGATTTTTGTTAATTCCAGTTTTTATCTCGGGAGGTGAAAGTTATGTTAAAAGTTCGGACGGCGTTGTGTTTTTCCCTGCTATCTGTATTGGGAAGTCCAGCGGTTTTAGCGTCAAATCCTGTAGTTAATTCTTCCCAGAATACAGCATCAGTTATTACAATAAATGCTTCGGGCGATGTAACATCAGTTAATGTCGCGAATGTTGTTGCCAATACAGCATCATTTCCTGTAGCGAACTTTTCCCAAAATACAACATCAATTCCCGCACTAAATTCTTCAACCGATGCAACATCAGTTCCCGCACCCACTCCTTCCCGCGACACCGTATCGGTAGAGAGAGCGCTGGGAAACTCGGGCAGTCCGTACCGGGTATTTTTAAGTCCCGGAACTGGAGTTAGCATCTCCGTTCCCGATGGAGAATTTATAGAAAAAGTTTGGCTCGACAATCCCGCTGAAATAGTCGTCGATGCGAACGGTTGTTTGTCCGGCTTGCCGAAAGTTGGCGAGTGCAAAGGTGATGCGACAACGTTGCACTTGCGATCGATCGAGCGCTTGAATTTTCCGGGCGTTTTAGTTTCTGATTCTTCATTGCTTTCAATCATTGCTGCAAGCAGTGACGGCAAGCGCCATATTTATTTGTTTGAAATAATCCCCTCCGGTCAAGGCAAGCAGACAATTTTTTCCATTGCTATCGATCGCCCGCAACCCGTTCCTGCGATCGCCCCGCAGGTAGAAGTACGCCCGATCGCGATCGCAGCTTTTGCTGTAGAAAGAGGAGCCGCGATCGCCCTCTCGGCTTCGCTTTACCCCCAGAATTCACCTATTTGGAATAGAGTGCGAGATTTTGTGAGCCGTTTGAAGGGCGGTCAAAGTGTCAGGGCTGCTGCTGCCGCTTCAGGAGTTTCTTTGGAATTGCTGTACAAACTCCAAACTTTAGGAGTATTACCCGACTCAAATATTTAAAACTTTCTTGGGTAAAACAATGATTCTTTTGGATAAAACAAGATTTTTGAGATAAAGCCATGAATACTTTGGGTAAAACAATGAGCGCTTTGAGAAAGGTCAGTAAAAGAGATAGAGCAATTTTTTGGCATTTGAAAACATTCATTTCTGGCTTATGGCTCTGCCTATTTTTTAGTTTGATTTTAGTAATCGCAGGCATCAGCGTAAAAGCTCAAGTTTTGCCTGCCCCCCAACAGGCAAGTCAGGGAGTACCGACATTTCCTTGGAACGGCACACAACTTCCGGATTGGGACAAAATTACATTCGGCTCGATGCCAGCCCTCAGAGAAGCGGGCAGTTTGTCAGTAGATCGGAGTAGCGCCCAATCCCTAGGTTTCGATCCTTCTCGCTCGTTTCCGGCTGGCACAACTTTGGACAAAGTATTTAATTTGGGGGATTTCCAAGACAGTTTTAAGATTCAGACATTTAATCTAGAAAACATCTCCCAAATTGTCGGCACTAATTTAGACAGTTTGAAACTCTCAGATTTTGGCTTGTCTAGCTTGCAAAATTTGACTTCTTTGGTGAAAGCAGTTCCTAATTTAGCTAATTTCCCGATCGCTCAAGTAAAACCAGTCTTGGATTTGCTGAAGACGAGCCTGAATTTTCAGCAATTGCAGCAGTTTAACCCCCAACAAACTTTAGGCTCTTTTCTCAAAGAATCTCCTCATTTGGGAAGTTTGTCGGTATCGAGTTTGCCGCTGCAAAATTACCCTCTCAAATCAATTCCCAATTTAGAAAAAACGCCTTTGGGAACTCTCGATAAATGGCAAACAGCCAACATTAGCGATGTTCCGGGCCTTAAGGATGTACCCCTATCCAAGTTTCCCGGCGGTATTTCTCCCGTCGGTACATCTGTCGGTACTGTAGATATCGTGTTCGGTACAAAAGAACAAAACAGATCTCGAACCATGTCCGGTTCAGATGTCGAGGGTTTTGGAGTTCCCTGTCAGAAAGAATGCGCTCACGTTGAATTTTCCGGCTCCCAATTGGTGCGCGGGAGACAGTGGGTTTCTGGCAAATACCAGACTGTTAAAGGAGGGCGCGGCATTCTTGGCAAAGTCAACGACGGCAAAGAGCCTACTGGTAGGTTGCCATTCGGGCCTGCGTTCAAAGTAGCGGTGTGGGATGTTTCCGAGACTCAGGGCCGGTTCACAACGGCACTATTTTTGAGGTTTTGTTCGCGATCGGCATTTGTGGATTTGGGCTGCACTCCGTACTACCTCGGCCCAATTCCCTGGCTGGCTTACGAAGAGAAGTTCAGCGACGTGTTTTTGGGGTCTGTAGATGCAGTTTCTCCCAGTGCTGGAGGAGCCTCCACTCCCACCGGAGCCGCGCCTCCTTCCACGCAAAAACGCTCTGGCAGCAGCACCGGTACAGCTTCTGGCAACTCGGATACGTCGATCGCAGGTGCATCCAAATCGGACACGTCGATCGCAGGTGCATCCAAATCAGATACGTCCAGAGCATCCAGTTCAGATACGTCCAGAGCATCCAGTTCAGATACATCCAGAGCATCCAGTTTAGATGCGTCCGGAGCATCCAATTCAGATACCCCCGCAAAATCAGGCGGTGCGGGAGCTCAGTATCAAGGCATTTCCCTCGATGCTTTGGGCAGTTCCATGCAGGGAATCGAGGGCAATTTCAGTGCAGTCGGCACCCGCACTTGCGACGGTACGGGCAACTGTGGCTCTGCTTTGGGTGCTTACGGGCTCAAGAGTTACAGGCCGGATGTGAGGTCTGCCATATCGTCGCGCCCAGGAGGCTCTGAGGTGTTATCGAAATTGGATAAAGGAGAGGCGGTAACTCCGGATCTGTTGGGTGAAGTTTTTCCTCCCGAAGCTCAGAAAGAAGTGTTTGAAGCAATCGCAAAAAGGTCGATCGACTCTGCCCTATCTCAAACAGATCCGCAAACAGGTCAAGCATTTTCTGGTCAGCGGGCGATCGAAAGAATCGGGCAAATGCAATATGGAGGCCCAGCTATTCCAGTGGATTCTCCCGCATCGGACATTCGCGGTTATTACTCGGTGTCTGGTTACGGCAAAAAGGTAGCAGAGTCTTATCAAAGTTTCAGCTCATTGCGTTGAAGTCAAACGATTGAAGAATTTAATAATTGACCGATTTTGAGATGGGTGATTTGTGATTGAAGAATTGAAAAATTCTAGGATCTCAAGTCTGAGAATATAGCTTTTTTCAGAAAGGTGGAGTACGCAAAAAACCTGTGTTGTCAAGTTTTTCAAGTTTAATTATGTAACTTATCTACCCAAGAAACGCCATAGTAGCGTACTCCTATTTTCAGCTTTGCTTTCTTTCAAATATGTATTTTTTTGCACGTGGGAAGGAGAAACGATTTGATTAATGCTCGTGTCCAAATAACGAATGTTTGTCATTACGAATGCTGCGGGCGATTGCAAATAACAATTGATGTTCCATCTAGGAGGTTGTATGAACAATTTAGCAAAGGCGGTAAGTGGGTTTAAGTTAAATTTGAGGCCTCGGTTGTATTTGGCAATAGCAGCGCTGGCGATACTGTTGCTGTTGGGTTTTTCGTTGTTTCGGAATTTATATCTTACGAATCCCAATTTACCTACCTGGAGTAACGCATCGCAAATAGAACCCAGTTTATTAAGTAATGTGGTTCAAGAAAATTACATTACTTCGGCTGGTGTCGAAACTTTTGATAAGTCAAAAATGGAAGTTTTGCGGTTGCCTTTTGTTTCCAGCTCAGGTCGTGACTCAGCTCAGGTCTTTCGATTCAATTCTCAAAATTTATGCGGTGTCGGAGGCTGCTTGTATTCTATTTATATCGACCGACAAAAAGTGTTAAGCACGCTTTTGCGATCGGTCGAGCCAAAATTTAAGTTTTTGTCGGTGGTCAACAAAGGGATTCCGTGTTTAGCGATCGCACAAAAGAGTATTGATAACAGCGGTGAAGTAGAAAGTCAATACTGTTGGTTTGGTTCTAGTTTTTTGAGGGTAGAATAATGAACCGAGATAACGACTTGATTTTAACAGTAAAGTATCCATCATCAGTAGGTTCTTCATCATTAGTAAGTTCCTCATCATTGGTAGGTTCCTCATCCGCCGCAAGTTCCAGCGACGGGTTCCAGGCCGCTTTGGGCAATGCGATGACCTTTGCCAAATCTCAAAACGGCATGACTTTATTGGGATGCTTGGCCGCTGTTTTGATTTTGCAGGTGTTTGGTAGCGGAAAAAAAGGCAAGATTGCCACATCTCGGTGGGCCGGCAAATCAGAAATATCGTCAGCCGGTCGCAAAGCCAAAAAGCAAATAGCCAAACCTACCCGCAACAGCGTTGCTTTGTACGTAGGACAGCCTGAGTTTATGGATGAAAAACTTAAGGAAATGTGGAGAGATGCGGGTTTGCTGCGCGATAAACCTCCCAACAGAATACAGCAGACAGCCGCACGTATCGGCAAAATTGGCAGTACAGAGCGATCGTTTTATTTACCGGACGTGCAGCGGGGCGTTTCTGTAATTGGAGCTGCTGGATGTGGCAAAACTTTTACAGTTATTGACCCGCTAATTAGATCGACTTTAGATCAGGGATTTCCCCTGCTTCTGTACGATTTCAAGTATCCCGCACAGTGCAAAAGAGCCGTAGCTTACGCCATAAAGCGAGGCTATACAGTTAGAGTTTTTGCTCCCGGTCGTCCTGAATCGGAAACCTGCAATCCCCTGGATTTAATTAGAGATGAAGAAGATGCCGTTGCTGCGGGTCAGTTGGCACAAGTAATCGGCAAAAACTTTAATTCAGGAGGCGGTTCAGGAGATAAGTTTTTTGAAGAAGCAGGAGACAGTTTAGTTGAGGGGTTGCTATTAGTAACAAAGGCTGTAGCGACTCTGACAGGTAAGAAAGAATACTGTGATTTAATGATGGCACAAGCAATTTTGAGCCTTTCAAATTTAGCCGGGAGAATGGATGAAGCTTCCAAAACTAAACTAAAAGTTTGGACAACTCGCCCGCTTTCTCAGTTAATTAGCGTCAAGGATTCCGAAAAAACTGTTTCCGGTATTGTTGGTACAGCCCAGCGGATGTTTATGCGGTTCCTGAAAAAAGATTTTATTGGTGCTTTTTGCGGTGAAACTTCATTACCTTTAGATTTAGAAGGTAAGCAGATGATTGTATTCGGCTTGGACAGGAACAATCGAGATATTGTCGGGCCGCTGTTAGCAGCTATTCTGCACATGGTTGTCACCCGAAACGTTTCCCGCACTGTTCCCAGAAAAGATTGTTTGGTGGTGGCCTTAGACGAGCTACCTACGCTTTATTTGCCAGCTTTAGTTAATTGGTTGAACGAAAATAGAGAAGACGGTTTTGTGGGTATTTTGGGCTACCAAAATATGGCCCAACTAGAGAAGTTTTACGGTAAAGACCTGGCGAGAGCCATAATTGGCGGTACGGCTCATAAGATTATCTTTAACCCGCAAGACCCGGAAAGCGCCAAGGTATTTGCCGACTATTTAGGAGAAGAAGAAATTAGCTTTCGTTCTAAATCTACTAGCACGGGTAAGAGCGGCAATTCCACCAGTTATGGGGAACAAACCAATAAAAAATACTTGCTAGAACCCGCTCAATTTCTCAAGTTAGGAGTGGGTAGGGCAGTAGTAATCAATCCGGGGTATACCGAGGGCGGGCCTTCTAAAGAGGCTTACGTTCCCAGCATTCAAAGCATAAAAGTTCCGCAAGCAGACATCAAAGAGATGAATTGGGCCGAGTCAAAATGGGACGCAATACGCAATACTTTGCTGGAGCAAAACAGTCGTCCCGTTTCTGATGAAGAACGGCGACAGCAATTTGAAGAGCGCAGAAATCTTGCTGAAGAGCTATTTCCAGAGCCTGTGGATTCTGGTGCTAAGGAACCTTCGGTTTTATTCTAATCAGTCATGCTGATTTTGTTCTAGGTTCCGATTTTATTCTAATCAGTCATGCTGATTTTGTCCCAGATTCCAATTTGATGCTAATCAGTCACGCTGATTTTGTCCCAGATTCCAATTTGATGCTAATCAGTCACGCTAATTTTGTTCCAGGTTCTGATTTTGATGCTAATCAGTCACGCTGATTTTGTTCCAGGTTCTGGTTTTATTCTAATCAGTCATGCTGATTTTGTTCCAGGTTCATGTTTTGTCCTAACCAGCCGTGCTGATTTTGTCCCAGATTCCGATTTTGACGCTAATCAGTCGTGCTGATTTGTTCCAGGTTCCAATTTTGTCCTAACCAGTCGTGCTGATTTTGTTCCAGGTTCCAATTTTGTCCTAACCAGTCGTGCTGATTTTGTTCCAGGTTCCAATTTTGTCCTAACCAGTCGTGCCCAAGAGATTTAAAATCTATAGGACGGTTTATGACACAGGTGATGGAACCAGGAGATGGTGGTAGAGATGGAATTAAACCTGATGGTTTGGGTTTTCATCATCGATCTAAATACTTCCATTATATGT